>JALFXH010000107.1 GCA_022786965.1 Clostridiales bacterium | reverse complement strand
GCTCTCTCCGTAGACCATGGCATCATAGGCCTGCTCCACACGGTCCCAGCGCTTGTCGCGGTCCATGGCGTAGTAGCGGCCCATGACTGTGGCGATCTTGCCCACGCCCAGCTCCCGGCACTTCTCCACGGTCTGGGCCACAAAGTCGGCGCCGGAGGTGGGAGACACGTCGCGGCCGTCCAGGAAGGCGTGGATATAGACCTTTTCCAGGCCCTTGTCCTTGGCCATCTTCAGCAGGGCGAACAGGTGCTGGATATGAGAGTGCACGCCGCCGTCGGACAGCAGGCCCATCAGGTGCAGGGACGTGCCCTTTTCCTTGCAGGCGTCCATGGCATGGTTGTAGGCCGGGTTCTGGAAAAAGTCACCGTCGGCGATGGACTTGGTGATGCGGGGCAGGTCCTGGAACACCACACGGCCTGCGCCGATGTTGGTGTGGCCCACCTCGCTGTTGCCCATCTGCCCGTCGGGCAGGCCCACGTCCAAGCCGGACGCGGACAGCTCCGTGTGGGCGAATTCCTGGAAAAACTGGTCCAGACGGGGCGTCTGGGCGGCGCGGACAGCGTTGCCGACAGTGCCGCCGGACATGCCGAAGCCGTCCATGATAATCAGGGTAGTTGGTGTTTTGTTCATAAAAAATCGATTCCTCATTTCGCTGGCATGCGCCAGTCCTTCGCGGCTCCTAAGGAGAGTGCGGGAAAAACCTGGTATCCTCCGGCTGATTTGCGTTCGGGAAATCAAGAACGTTCCTTACTTGCCAAACCGCACCGGGGGAAAGCGAGGGGGAGCAGGCTCCCCCTCGAACGATTACTCCTGATTGGCGGCGTTGATGATCTCCACGAACTGCTCAGGCTTCAGGGCGGCACCGCCGATGAGACCACCGTCGATGTCGGGCTGAGCCAGCAGCTCGTAGGCGTTCTTGTCGTTCATGGAACCGCCGTACAGGATGGAGATCGCCCGGGCGTTCTTGGAGGAGTACAGCTTGCGAACCACGGAGCGGATCATCTCGCAGACTTCCTCAGCCTGCTCAGGGGTGGCGGTCAGGCCGGTGCCAATGGCCCAGATGGGCTCGTAGGCGATGATGACCTTGCGGATCTTATCCTCGGGCACGCCAGCCAGACCCAGCTTGATCTGCATGGTGATCCACTCGGCGGTGATGCCGGACTCCCGCTGCTCCAGGGTCTCGCCGCAGCACATGATGGGAATCAGACCGGCTTCCAGAGCGGCCAGAACCTTGGCGTTGATATCGGCGTCGGTCTCGCCCATGGCGCGGCGCTCGGAGTGGCCGATGATGACGTACTTGCAGCCGGCATCGGTCAGCATATTGGTAGCGATCTCGCCGGTGTAGGCACCGGAAGCGTTGGCATTGCAGTTCTCAGCGCCGATGCCTACCCGGGTCTCACGCATGGCGCGGACAGCGGCGGGGATGCAGACGGCGGGAACGCACAGAGCCACGTCACACCAGCGGCCCTTGGGCATGATAGCCTTCAGCTGGGTCATGAATTCCTTGGTCTCGGAAGGGGTCTTGTTCATCTTCCAGTTGCCGGCGATGACGGTCTTACGATACTTTCTGTTCATTTCCTATTTCTCCTTATACTAACATCCGGTTTGGATGTGCTTTGACGAATTCATCCGCGAAACGAGCCGTTCGCGGTCCGGCAGAGGCCGTTCCTCTGCCGCAAAAACGCGGTGCTGGGGAAGCGGGGCGGAGGGCGTTCCTCCGCCCCGCTGATTCAATTTAAGTACGATTACTTGTCTTCCAGGCAAGCAATGCCGGGGAGCTCCAGGCCCTCCAGGAACTCCAGAGAGGCGCCGCCGCCGGTGGAGATGTGAGTGATCTTGTCAGCAAAGCCCAGCTGCTCGCAGGCAGCCGCGGAGTCGCCGCCGCCGACGATGGTGGTAGCGCTGCTGTCGGCCAGAGCCTGCGCAACGGCGATGGTGCCCTTTGCCAGAGTGGGGTTCTCAAACACGCCCATGGGGCCGTTCCAAACCACGGTCTTGGCGCTCTTGGCAGCCTCAGCGAACAGCTCCCGGGTCTTCTCGCCGATATCCAGGCCCATTTTGTCAGCGGGGATGGCATCGGAGGGAACGGTCTCCACAGCGATGTCGCCATCGATGGGATCGGGGAAGGAAGCGGCAACCACAGTGTCGATGGGCAGCAGGAGCTTCACGCCCTTACTTTCGGCCTTGGCCATCATTTCCTTGCAGTAGTCGATCTTCTCGGAATCCAGCAGGCTGGTGCCCACACTGTAGCCCTTGGCGGCCAGGAAGGTGTAGGCCATGCCGCCGCCGATGATCAGGGTGTCCACCTTCTCCAGCAGATTGTTGATGACGTTCAGCTTATCGGAGACCTTGGCGCCGCCCAGAATGGCGACGAAGGGACGCTCGGGGTTGGCCAGCGCCTTGCCCATGATGGAGACTTCCTTCTGCACCAGGTAGCCGCAGACGGCGGGCAGGTAGTCAGCCACACCGGCGGTGGAAGAATGGGCCCGGTGAGCGGTGCCGAAAGCATCGTTGACGAAGATATCCGCCAGAGAAGCCAGCTGCTTGCTCAGTTCAGGGTCGTTCTTGGTCTCGCCCTTGATGTACCGGGTGTTCTCCAGCAGCATGACCTGGCCTTCCTGCAGGGCAGCGGCCTTGGCCTTGGCGTCCTCACCTGCCACGTCGGCAGCCATGATGACTTCCTGACCCAGCAGCTCGCTGAGGCGTGCGGCCACGACCTTCAGGCTCAGCTCGGGCTTCCACTCACCCTTGGGCTTGCCCATGTGGGAGCACAGGATGACCTTGGCCTTGTGGGCGATCAGGTACTGGATGGTGGGCAGAGCGGCGACGATGCGCTTGTCGGAGGTGATAACACCGTTCTTGGTGGGAACGTTGAAATCACAGCGGCACAGAACGCGCTTGCCGGCTACGTCGATGTCCTCAATGGACTTCTTATTGTAGTTCATGGTACTTCCTCCATATCATTTAGGGGTTTTATCCCCTCATTTTGCCAAAATCCTTCAAACCGGGGAAAGAAAGCTGCCGCAGGGCCTCGTAAACCGTAATGGCCACGGCGTTGCTCAGATTCAGGCTCCGGGCGTCTTCGCGCATGGGAATGCGGACGCACTGGTCGTAGTACTCCTCCAGAAAGGGCTCCGGCAGGCCTTTGGTTTCCTTACCGAAGAACAGGTAGCAACCGTCCTCATATCTGGCCTCCGTATAGCAACGGGGGGCTTTGGTGGACAGGCACCACATCTGGCGCACCTGATTTCTGGCAAAGAAATCCTCAAGATTCTCGTAGTCGATGACCTCGACCATGTGCCAGTAGTCAAGTCCAGCTCTGCGCACCGCCTTTTCGGAGATGTCAAAGCCCAGGGGGCGAATCAGATGCAGCCGGCAGCCGGTGGCGGCGCAGGTGCGGGCAATATTGCCGCAATTTTGCGGAATTTCTGGCTCCACCAGCACGACATTGAGCATTTTCTTCACCTCGCGGAGGACGCTTCGGGGTCAAAAATCAGGAATCCCCGTTCGGCTCCTATTGTATGCCAAGTGGGCCGTAAAATCAATCTTAAAAACAGGAGAATTTCAACTTTTTTATACTATTCACATAAAAAATAAGGATGTTCGCCGAAATTTGTGAAAAATGCTCTTCCCCTGCTCTCCCGCATTTTTGAGGGGAAAACAGAATTCTGCGGGTTATTCAGGGCCTTTTTCATGAAAAGGCAGTACATTCCATGAAATATTGTGAAAACCTGACTTTTGGAGATGGGCGATTGCTGACTCAGGATCTCGTTTCACTGACCAGGACCGCCAAATCCTTGCGCTGTTTGGGGCGAAGCTTGTCTCCCTCGGCGGCATAGCCCAGGGTGATGACCAGCCGGGCGGGGGTGCCGATGCCGGTGATTTCCCGCAGCTTTTTGTCGTCAATCCAGCCCAGGATGCAGGTGGACAGGCCCTGAGCGGTGGCCTCCGCCGTCAGGTAGGCGGCAGTGATGCCAATGTCGATGGAGCGGTAGTCGATGCCCTTGACTTTGGCCCCCATGGCGGCGGATTTGCTGTAGGGCTGCTCGGAAATGACGATGAGCACCGGAGCCTGGGAGGCGAATTTGTTCATGCCAAGCCCCTGACAGGCCTTGGCGGCGGCCTTTGCCGCATCCCCCCGGCAGACGGTCAGGTGGTAGGGCTGGGCGTTGCAGGCGGAGGGGGCAAGTCTTGCTGCTTCCAGAACAGCGTTCAGCTTTTCCTGCTCCACGGGGCGGGTTTCGTCATAGCTGCGGCAGGACTGGCGGGTTTGGGCAATTTCCAGAAAATTCATTTTTCTTACCTCCTGATGGGATTTTGTTCCAGTATAGCGCATTTTGCTGGGTGCGTCAATCGGAACAAGCCGAGAAAAAGCTGTCATTGCCGCACCAGCCTGAGCACTGGATCGGAATGACAGCCTTTCTCTATGCTATTGCTTTGCCAGCAGCCCGTCGATGAACTGGGTGGCGGCCCGGGCGGAGCGTCCGCCCCGGCCCAGCGCGTAGCGCTCTGCCAGCATATCCAGTTCATTTGTGTCCATGGTTACGCCCTTTTCCTCGGCAAGATGGCGGACAATGCCAAGATAGGTTTCCTTGTTGGGCTTCTGGAAGGTGACCTGAATGCCGAACCGCTCGGACAGAGAGATGATCTCCTGCATGGTGTCGTTGCGGTGGATATCATCGCCGTCCCGGCCGGAGAAGCTCTCCTTTACCAGATGGCGGCGGTTGGAGGTGGCGTAGATCACCACGTTGCGGCTCTTGGCGGAGACGCTGCCCTCCAGGATGGCTTTCAGCGCGCTGAAATTGTCGTCGTCCTTCTGGAAGCTCAGGTCGTCGATGAACAGGATGAATTTCAGCGGGTTGGTGTTCAGCTCGTCCAGGATTGCGGGGATGGCATGAAGCTGCTCCTTGCGCACCTCCAGAATCCGCAGGCCCCGATCGTGGAGCTCGTTGACCACCGCCTTGACCGTGGAGGACTTGCCGGTGCCCGCGTCGCCGGTGAGGAGAATATTGGCGGCGGGTTTGCCCTCGAGAAGAGCCACGGTGTTGTCCAGGATGATCTGCTGCTCCCGCTTGTAGTCGATGAGGGAGGACAGCCGGGTCTGGTCCGGGTTGATGACAGGGACAATGCGGTTTCCTTCGCCGATGTAGAACATGATGTGCTTGGCGTAGATTCCGTAGCCAAAGCGGTGAATATTGGCGCAGCGCTCGTGATAGCTGTCAACGATATTCAGCTGCTTGTTGGCGAAAACGGGCAGATATCCGGGCCAATCCAAACCTTCCCGGAGGGCTTCCGGGGTCAGGTCGGCGACAGCCTGCAAAATTTCCAGCTCCCGCTCCACCTGCGATTCCATCTCGGGCCAGGGCTGTTTTCCCTGACCGATCATGCGGATGTAGGCATTCTCGTCGTTGTTGACGATGTGCTGGATGTAGCCCGCCAGCGTCCGTTTTTCCGTGCCGTACAGGCTGGACACAAAGGCGGCGTATTTGGAGACGGCTTCGGCGGTGGCGCTTTCCCGGCTGCTTAAGTAGTCCACCAGCGCGGACACCACCGGATCACGGAGCAGCGCCCGGAAAATGGCCAACGAATTGAGACGAATCTGTAATTCTTTCAGCTTCATACGTTCAGAATCGCACCCTTCGCGCCGCTGGAAACCAGCGCGGCGTAGCGCTTCAGGTAGCCGGACAGTTCCTTCTTCTTGGGAGTAAAGCTTGCAAGACGTTCTGCCAGTTCCTCGTCGGAGATTTTCAGCTCCAGCTTATTGTTGGGAATATCGATGGAGATGATATCCCCCTCCCGGACGATGCCGATGGGGCCGCCGGAGGCCGCTTCCGGGGAGACGTGGCCGATGCAGGCGCCCCGGGTGGCGCCGGAGAACCGGCCGTCGGTGATGAGAGCCACGGAATTGCCCAGCCCCATGCCCATGATGGCGGAGGTGGGGTTCAGCATTTCCCGCATACCGGGGCCGCCTTTGGGGCCTTCGTAGCGGATGACCACCACGTCACCGGGCTTGATTTTTCCGGCATTGATGGCGGCCTGGGCCTCTTCCTCGGATTCAAAGACCCGGGCGGGGCCTTCGTGAACCTGCATCTCGGGCAGCACCGCGCTGCGCTTGACTACGCTGCCCTCGGGGGCCAGATTGCCCCGGAGCACGGCAATGCCGCCGGTGGGGGAGTAGGGATTCTCCACGGTGCGGATGACGGAGGTGTCGATATTCACGGCGTCCGCGATGTTCTCGCCCAGGGTCTTGCCGGTGACGGTCATGACCGAGGTGTCCAGCAGGTTCTTTTTGGTCAGTTCCTTCAAAACGGCGTATACGCCGCCGGCGGCGTTCAGGTCCTCCATGTAGGTGGGGCCGGCGGGGGCCAGATGGCACAGGTTCGGGGTCACGGCGCTGATTTCGTTGGCCATGTCCAGGTTGAAGTCCACGCCGCACTCGTTGGCGATGGCGGGCAGGTGGAGCATGGAGTTAGTGGAGCAGCCCAGAGCCATGTCGGCAGTCAGGGCGTTGCGGATGGCGGCGGCGGTCATGATGTCCCGGGGACGGATGTTTTTGCGCACCAGCTCCATGATCTGCATACCGGCGTGCTTGGCAAGCTCGATTCTCGCGGAGTACACGGCGGGGATGGTGCCGTTGCCCTTCAGGCCCATGCCCAGAACCTCCGTCAGGCAGTTCATGGAGTTGGCGGTGTACATGCCGGAGCAGGAACCGCAGGTGGGGCAGGTGTTCTTTTCGCAGTAGGTAAGCCGGGCTTCATCAATTTTGCCGGCGGTGTAAGCGCCCACAGCCTCGAACATACTGGAAAGGCTGGTTTTCTTGCCGTCTACCCGGCCAGCCAGCATGGGGCCGCCGCTGACGAAAATAGCGGGGATATTCACCCGGGCCGCTGCCATCAGCAGGCCCGGCACGTTCTTGTCGCAGTTGGGCACCATGACCACGCCGTCAAAGCCGTGGGCTTTCAGCATGGCCTCGGTGGAGTCGGCAATCAGGTCACGGGTGACCAGAGAGTATTTCATGCCCTCGTGGCCCATGGCGATGCCGTCGCAGACGGCAATGGCGGGGAACACGATGGGGGTGCCGCCAGCCATGGCAACGCCCAGCTTCACCGCGTCCACGATTTTATCCAGATTCATATGGCCGGGGACAATCTCATTATAAGAGCTGACCACGGCGATCAGGGGGCGCTGTTGTTCTTCTTCCGTCAGGCCCAGGGCGTGATACAGGCTGCGGTGGGTGGCGTTCTGGGGGCCGTTCACGACCTTGTCTTTCATCATCATAGTTTTTTCCTGCTTTCCATTATAATTAAAATTATCGTAGGGCGGGGTCATGACCCCGCCGACGCAGTTCGTCAATCGGGATGCCGGTTGAATGCCGATCCGGGCATAACGCATTTCTGCTGCCTGTGTGAATGATCAGGTGGGTCGGCGGGGTCATGACCCCGCCCTACGAATGTGCAAAAAATCATTGGGAACCGGTGTGCACCGGCTCCCAATGACACCGTTGGTAACTTAGTTGTTGATCAGCTTATCCTCGTCGCTCCAGCTGTACAGCTTACGCACTTCCTGACCCACGATCTCGGAGGGGTGCTCGGCAGCCAGCTTGCGCATGGCGTTGAAGTGCACCTGCGCGCCGGCACTGGACATATCCAGCAGGAAGTCCTTGGCAAAGGTGCCGTCCTGAATGTCGGACAGGATCTTTTTCATGGCCTTCTTGGTCTCGGCAGTGATGATCTTGGGGCCGGTGATGTAGTCGCCGTACTCGGCGGTGTTGGAGATGGAGTAGCGCATGCCGCTGAAGCCGGACTGGTAGATGAGGTCAACGATGAGCTTCATCTCGTGGATGCACTCAAAGTAGGCGTTCCGGGGGTCGTAGCCGGCCTCCACCAGGGTCTCGAAGCCAGCCTGCATCAGGGCGCAGACGCCGCCGCACAGAACAGCCTGCTCACCGAACAGGTCGGTCTCGGTCTCGGTGCGGAAGTCGGTCTCCAGAACACCTGCGCGAGCGCCGCCGATGCCCAGGGCGTAGGCAAGGCCGATGTCCAGCGCATCGCCGGTGGCGTCCTGCTCCACGGCGATCAGGCAGGGAACACCCTTGCCAGCCTGATACTCGCTGCGCACGGTGTGGCCGGGGCCCTTGGGGGCGATCATGATGACGTTGACGTCCTTGGGGGGCTTGATGCAGCCGAAGTGGATGTTGAAGCCGTGGGCGAAGGCCAAGGTCTTGCCGGCGGTCAGGTTGGGAGCAATGCTCTCCTTATACAGGGCGGCCTGCTTCTCGTCGTTGATGAGGATCATGATGATGTCGGCGGCCTTGGTAGCCTCGGCGGCGGTCATGACGGTCATGCCCTGAGCTTCGGCCTTGGCCCAGCTCTTGGAGCCGTTGTACAGACCGACGATGACGTTGACGCCGCTCTCTTTCAGGTTGAGGGCGTGGGCGTGGCCCTGAGAGCCGTAGCCGATGATGGCCACGGTTTTGCCGGCCAGCTTCTGAAGGTCACAGTCCTGCTGATAGAAAATACGATTCATTTTGATTACCCCTTTGTTTGTAGATTGATAAAAAGATTAAGCCATTTGAAACTTGAGTTGACAGTTGATAGTTGAGAGTTTCGGTGTCCCTTCGGGACGATTTGAATTTGCCGCAAAGCGGCTCCTTAACTGTCAACTGTCCACTGTTCACTGTCAACTCATAAATTGGTGACCCGGCGGATGGTAGTGGCGCCTCTTTGCAGGCTGACCACGCCGGTGCGGCAGATTTCCAGAATGTCGTATTCCTTCATTAAGGATACGAAATTGTCAATTTTCCGGCTGTCGCCGATCATCTGGATGATGATGGAGTCCTTGGTGAAGTCCACGATCTTGCCCTCGTAGGCATCGCTGGCGGCGCTGATTTCGCCGCGAACATTGGGATCATTCCGGACCTTAATGAGCAGCAGCTCCCGGTTCACGGTGTCCAGATTGTCCAGTTCTGCGATGGAAACCACGTCGGGGAGCTTGTAGAGCTGGTTGATGAGCTGTTCCTTCTTGATTTCATCGCCCTCGGACTGGACGGTAATCCGGGAGAATTCCTCGGATTCCGTCTCGGACACGGTGAGGGAGGTGATGTTGAACTGGCGGCGGCGGAACATACTGGTGACCCGGTTCAGAACGCCGAACTGATTGTTGACCAGAATGGCTACAGTAAATTTCTTCATGTCAGTCACCGATCCTTGTAATGATATCGTCCATGGAACCGCCGGGGGGCAGCATGGGCAGCACGAATTCGTCCTTGTCGATGGCGCAGTCGATGAGGTAGGGGCCGTCGCAGGCGAAGGCTTCCGTCAGGGAGGTTTCCAGTTCCGCAAGGGTTAATGCACGGCTGGCCTGCGCGCCAAAGGCCTGGGCCAGCTTCACAAAGTCGGTCTGGCGGGCATCCAGCATGGTGTTGGAATAGTGCTTGTCAAAGAAGAGCGTCTGCCACTGGCGAACCATGCCCAGCACGTTGTTGTTGAGAAGGAGAATCACCAGCGGAACCTTGTTGGCAACTGCCGTTGCCAGCTCGTTCAGGTTCATGCCGAAGCTGCCGTCGCCGGTGACCAGCACGGTGCGCTCCCCGGTGCCCATGGCCGCGCCGATGGCGGCACCCATGCCGAAGCCCATGGTGCCCAGGCCGCCGCTGGAGAGGAACCGGCGGTTGTTTTTCAGGTTCAGGTACTGGGCGGCCCACATCTGGTGCTGGCCAACATCGGTGGCAACGGGTGTGTTCTCGTTTAAGTAACGGTTCAGAGTGGTGATGACGTTGCGGGGGGTCATGCCTTCCCGGTTGTCCAGGCCTGCCTGTTCCTCAACAATCAGCTGGTCAATCTCGGCCTGCCATTCGGGATGCTCGGTCTTATTGAGCAGGGGCAGCAGCTTTTGCAGGGTCTTCTTCACATCGCCCCGGAGACCGTGGGCGGGGGAGACGGTCTTGCCCAGCTCCGCGCCGTCAATGTCGATATGGACAATTTTGGTGCCCACGGCGAACTTGGAACGGTTGCCGGTGACCCGGTCGTTGAACCGGCAGCCAAGGGCGATGATACAGTCGGCGTGGTGCATGGCGGTGGAGCAGGCGTAGTGGCCGTGCATACCCTGCATACCCAAAAAGCGGGGATAGTCGGTGGGAACCCCGGAGACGCCCATTAAGGAGCAGCCGATGGGGGCGTCAATCAGCTCCGCCATTTGCAGCAGCTCATCCTGGGCTTCGCTGGTGATGAGACCGCCGCCAAAGTAGATGAAGGGCTTCTTTGCCGCGTTGATGGTCTGGGCCGCCTGCTGGATGCGGATATCCTTGGCGGGGAAGGTCTCGTCGGCGCTAACCGGCTGGGCGGGTTCGTAGTCGAATTTGGCAATCTGCACATCCTTGGGGATGTCGATGAGCACGGGGCCGGGACGGCCGGACTTGGCAAGCCGGAAAGCTTCCCGGATGGTGTCAGCCAGCTTGTCCACGCTGCCCACAAAGTAATTGTGCTTGGTGATGGGCAGGGTCACGCCGGTGATATCGATTTCCTGAAAACCGTCGGTGCCGATGGTGGAGTTGGGCACGTTGCCGGTGATGGCAACCATGGGCACAGAGTCCAGATACGCCGTGGCAATGCCGGTGACCAGGTTGGTTGCGCCGGGGCCGGAGGTGGCGATGACCACACCCACCTTGCCGGTGGCACGGGCGTAGCCGTCGGCGGCGTGGGACGCGCCCTGCTCATGGGCGGTCAATACATGGCGCAGTTCGTCCTGATACTTGTACAGGGAGTCATAAATGTTGATGACCTGCCCGCCGGGATAGCCAAAGACCACATCCACGCCCTGCTCGATCAGGGTGCGAACGAGGATATCGGAGCCGGAAAGAAGCATAGTATCATCCTTTCTTCAAATTCTCTATAATCAATCTTCCCATTTCCCGGCAGCCCACCAGTTTGCACTGGTGGGGGGCGGAGGGAAGAATGTCGCCGGTGCGGTAGCCGTCCGCCAATACCTTGGAGACGGCGGATTCGATGCAGTCTGCTTCTTCTGCCATATCGAAGGAGAAGCGCAGCATCATGGCGGCAGCCAGAATGGTGCCGATGGGGTTGGCAATGTCCTTACCCGCGATGTCGGGGGCGGAGCCGTGGATGGGCTCATACAGGCCCCGGGTGCCGTCGCCAAGAGAGGAGGAGGGAATCATGCCGATGGAGCCGGTAATCATGGAGGCCTCGTCGGAGAGAATGTCGCCGAACATATTCTCCGTGACAATCACGTCAAACTGGCTGGGGTCTTTCACAATCTGCATGGCACAGTTGTCTACCAGCATATCGGAAAGGGTAACGTCGGGGTATTCCTCGGCCAATTCGTGCATGACTTTCTTCCACAGCCGGGAGGAATCCAAGACGTTACTCTTTTCTACGCTGCACAGCTTTTTATTCCGCTTGCGGGCGGTCTCAAAGCCGATGCGGCCGAGGCGGCGGATTTCGCTTTCGGCGTAGCGAAGCTCGTCGATTGCCACGGGCTCGCCGTTTTCGGTGACGGTTTCGTGCTTGCCGAAATAAATGCCGCCGATCAGTTCTCTTACAATAATAAAGTCAATGCCCTTGTCTACGATTTCCTGCTTGAGAGGGGACGCGGAAGCCAGCTGGGGCCAGATCTTGGCGGGGCGGTTGTTGCTGTAGACCCCCATGCCGGCGCGAAGCCGCAACAGGCCCTTCTCGGGCCGCATGGGGCCGGGGACGCCGTTCCATTTGGGGCCGCCTACCGCGCCCAACAGCACGGAGTCGGAAGCCAGACATTTGTCGAGCATTTCCTGGGGGAGAGGGTCGCCCCACTTGTCGATGGCGTTACCACCCATGTCTACATCTGTATAGTTAAATTCGTGGCCGTAAGCTTCCGCAATTTTGTCCAGAACCAGCTTGGCCTGCTCCACGATTTCCGGGCCGATGCCGTCTCCTCGAATGAGCGCGATATTTCTTGTCATATTATCACATCTCCTTCAAGGATGCAAGCAGTCCGCCCTTTTTTATGATATTTTGGATAAATTCCGGGAAGGGCTCGGCCTGATAGGTTTTCTGCGTGGTGTGATCGGTGATGACGCCGGTGTCAAAATCCACGCTGACTTCATCTCCCGCCTGAATTTCTTCGGCGGCAGCTTCACATTCCAAGATGGGCAGGCCGATGTTGATGGCGTTGCGGTAGAAAATCCGGGCGAAGGACTTGGCGATGACGCAGCCGGTGCCGCAGGTCTTGATGACTAAGGGTGCGTGCTCCCGGGAGGAGCCGCAGCCGAAGTTCCAGCCAGCCACCATCACGTCACCGGGGGAGACGCGGTTAACATAATCTGCGTCAATGTCCTCCATGCAGTGCTTTGCCAGCTCCTGGGCGTTGGGAGTATTTAAGTACCGGGCGGGGATGATCACATCCGTGTCCACGTTGTCGGGGTATTTGAAAACGGTTCCCTTGGTATTCATGCTTTAGACCTCCTTGGGATATGTGATGTAGCCCGTGAGGGCGGAAGCGGCGGCGGTGGCGGGGCTGGCGAGGTAGACCTCACTGTCCACATGGCCCATGCGGCCCACAAAGTTGCGGTTGGTGGTGGCGATGCAGCGTTCGCCCTGAGCGAGAATGCCCATGTAGCCGCCGAGGCAGGGGCCGCAGGTGGGGGTGGAGACCACCGCGCCGGCATCGATGAAGGCGGTAATGTAACCCCGCTGGACACATTCCTTGTAAATCTGCATGGTGGCGGGGATGATGATGCACCGCACGCCGGGGGCAACAGTCTTGCCGTTGAGGGTGTTGTAAGCGGCTTCCATGTCCTCCATCCGCCCGTTGGTGCAGCTGCCGATGACCACCTGGTCGATTTTAATATCGCCCAGCTCGGCGGCGGGATGGGTGTTCTCCGGCAGGTGGGGGCAGGCCACGGTGGGAACGATAGAAGAAAGGTCGATTTCTATGGTCTGCTCGTAAACGGCATCCGGGTCGGCTTCATAAACCTTGGGCACCCGCTCGCTGCGGCCCTCCAGATAGGAAAGGGTCACATCGTCCACGGGGAAGATGCCGTTTTTAGCACCGGCTTCGATGGCCATGTTGCAGATGCACAGCCGGTCATCCATGGAAAGGGAAGCGACACCGGGGCCTGTGAACTCCATGGACTTGTACAGCGCGCCGTCTACGCCGATTTTGCCGATGATGGTTAAGATTACGTCCTTGCCGCTGCAATTGGCGGGCAGCTTGCCTGTCAGGCGGAACTGAATGGCGGCGGGAACCTTGAACCAGGCTTCGCCGGTGGCCATGCCTGCGGCCATGTCGGTGGAGCCGACGCCGGTGGAGAAGGCTCCCAGGGCGCCGTAGGTGCAGGTGTGGCTGTCCGCGCCGATGATGCAGTCACCGGCGGTGACCACGCCCTGCTCGGGAAGCAGTGCGTGCTCGATACCCATTTTGCCCACGTCATAGAAATGGCTGACGCAGTGAGCGCAGGCAAATTCCCGGCACTGCTTACTCTGCTGAGCGGCCTTGATGTCCTTATTGGGGACGAAGTGGTCCAGCACGATGGCGATTTTATCCTTGTCAAATACGGAATTGAAACCGTTTTTTGTAAACTCGTTGATGGCCACGGGGGTGGTGATGTCGTTGCCCAGCACGATATCCAGCTTGGCCCGGATCAGCTGACCGGGATTGACATGGTCAAGCCCCGCGTGGGCGGCGAGAATTTTCTGCGTTAATGTCATGCCCATTGTGATTCCTCCCATTTCCTTGTCATTCTGAGTGAGCGAAGCGAATCGAAGAATCTACACAGCTCCATTTGTCGGACAAGGAAGATCCTTCGACTGCGCGCTCCGCGCTTCGCTCAGGATGACAATCGTTCTATTACTTGTTTGACATGTTGTTGAAGGCACCGATCAGCGCGCTGGCGCTGGCCTTGATGATGTCGGTGTCGGTGCCCGCGCCCCAGAACATGGTTCCGTCTGCGCTTTCCAGGCCGATGTAGGCCGCGGCGGTGGAGCCGGAGCTGCGCTCCTGCACGGAGTGCTCGGTGTAGACCTTCAGGGTGTAGGTCATGCCGGTATAGGCTTTCAGGGCGTTGCTCACCGCGTCCAGAGAGCCGTTGCCGTGAGACTGGACGGTGGTCTCCCGTCCGTGGCGCAGGAAGGTGACGATGGCTTCCACGCCGGAATCGTTCTGGGTAAAGTGCAGGCCGGAGATGGCCAGCGGGCTGCGGACGTTGAGATAGCAGTCCATGAAGATGGCGAGAACGTCCTCCGCTTTCAGCTCCCGGTGGTCGTGGTCGGACACGGCCTTGCACTGGTAGCTCAGGTGCTCCCGCATCTTAGGCGGCAGAATGTAGCCGTAGGCCTGCTCCAGCAGGTAGCCGATGCCGCCCTTGCCGGACTGGGAGTTGACCCGGATGACGTCGGCATCGTAAGTTCTGCTGATGTCCCGGGGGTCCACTGGCAGGTAGGGTACCGTCCACTGGTGGAGGTTCTTTTCCTTCCGCCAAGCCATACCCTTGGCGATGGCGTCCTGATGGGAGCCGGAGAAGGCGGCGAAGACCAGGGCCCCCGCGTAGGGGCTGCGCTCGTAGACGTGCATTCTCGTGCAGTCCTCATAGGTCTTGCAGATGGCGGGCATATCGGAGAAGTCAAGCATGGGGTCAACGCCGTGGGAGTACATGTTCATGGCCAGGGTGATGATGTCCACGTTGCCGGTGCGCTCGCCGTTGCCAAACAGGGTGCCCTCCACCCGGTCAGCGCCGGCAAGCAATGCCAGCTCCGTATCCGCCACGCCGGTGCCCCGGTCGTTGTGGGGGTGCAGGGACAGGGTCACATACTGCCGGTATTTGAGGTTTTCGCTGATGTACTCCACCTGACTGGCGTAGATATGGGGCATACTCATTTCCACGGTTACGGGGAGGTTGATGATCACGTTGTTGTCCGGGCCGGGCTCCAATACGTCCAGCACCGCGTTGCAGACCTCCAAAGCGTACTCCGGCTCCGTGCCAGTGAAGCTTTCCGGGGAGTATTCAAACCGGAAGTTTCCCTCATATTCCGCGGCTAACTTCTTGACAAGCTTCGCACCCTCCACGGCGATCTGCTTGATTTCCTCCTTGCTCTTGCGGAAGACCTGCTCCCGCTGGGCAACGGACACGGAATTGTAGAAGTGGATGATGGCGTTGGGCGCGCCCTTGCAGGCGTCGAAGGTTTTGCGGATGATGTGCTCCCGGCACTGGGTCAGCACCTGCACGGACACATCCTTGGGAATCATGTTGTTCTCAATGAGGGTGCGCAGGAACTCGTATTCTGTTTCCGAGGCGGCGGGGAAGCCAACCTCGATTTCCTTGAAGCCGATACGAAGCAGCATATGGTAGAATTCCAGCTTCTCTTCCAGGCTCATGGGGATCACCAGGCTCTGATTGCCGTCCCGTAGGTCAACGCTGCACCACTGGGGGGCTTTTTCGATGTGATCCTTCATAACCCACTTGTAGTGGCTTCCCGGGGCGGGGTAGTAGCCGATTGCGTATTTGCTGGTATCCATATGCGTTTTTCTCCTTTTTTGTAACGCTTTCCCGTTTCGAAAGTTGACAGTTGATAGTTGACAGTGGACAGTGATGGAATATCCCTTCGGGATATGAATTAAAATTGTCCCGCAGGGACACCTTAACTGTCAACTGTCCACTGTTCACTGTCAACTCGTACTGCTGCCGCGCTGGGTATCACGGAAAAGCTGATATTTTATACTATCTTAAACCCTGCGTCTTTCAGCGCCTGGGTGATCTGCTGAACGTGGTCGTAGTTCCGGGTTTCCAGGGTCAGCCGCAGGTAGCAGCCGTTGATGGACTCGGTTTCGCCGTTGCGCTCGTGGTGAACCGCGATGACGTTGCCGCCGCACTGGGCGATGATCCGGGAAACGTCCATCAGCTGACCGGGCTTGTCCACCAATTCGATCAGCAGGTTAGTGGTTCTGCCGGACTTCATGAGGCCCCGGTCGATAACCCGGGACAGGCTGGTGACATCGATGTTGCCGCCGGAAATCAGGCTGACCACCTTCTTGCCCTCAATGGGGAACTTGTGGAACATAGCGGCAGCTACGGAAACCGCCCCCGCGCCCTCGGCAATCATCTTCTGCTTTTCAATCAGGGCGAGGATTGCGGCGGCGATTTCGTCCTCGGTGACGAGGGCGATGTCATCCACATAATTTTTCACCATTTCATAGGTGATTTCCCCGGGCTTCTTGACGGCGATGCCGTCGGCGATGGTGGAGACGCTGGTCAGGGCCTCCATGTGGCCGTGGTTCACGGCGTTGAACATGCTGGGAGCCCCCGCCGCCTGCACGCCGTAGACCTTGACGTGGGGGGAAATGGACTTGATGGCGCAGGCCACGCCGGAGATCAGTCCGCCGCCGCCGATGGGCACGATTACCGCGTCCACGTCGCTCATTTCGTTCATGATTTCCAGACCAATGGTGCCCTGACCGGCAATGACGTACTCGTCGTCAAAGGGGTGGACGAAGGTGTAGCCCCGCTCTTCTTTCAGCTCCAGCGCCCTGTTGTAGGCATCGTCATACACCCCGGGCACCAGACACACCTGGGCGCCGTAGCCCTTGGTGGCCTCCACCTTGGAGATGGGGGCGGTGTCCGGCAAGCAGATGAGAGAGGAGATGCCGCACTTGCTGGCGGCGAGAGCCACGCCCTGGGCGTGGTTGCCGGCGGAGCAGGCGATAACGCCCTTAGCCTTTTCCTCCTCGGACAGCATGGCGATCTTGTAGCCGGAGCCCCGGAGCTTAAAGGAGCCGGTTTTTTGCAGACACTCGGGCTTCAAATAAAGCTCGCAGTCCTCGGCGATACCGTAGGCCTTGGCCAGGGGGGTGGGGCGGATGATGTCCTTCAGGACAACGGAGGCGTGGAAAATCTTGTCGATAGTGACCATATTTCTGTCTTTCCTTTCCGGGTTTTGAAGATTTTGGAGCGATTTTAGGCTAAAAAAACACCCTGCCTCTTCAATCCTTAAAGAGACAGGGTTTTTACATACATAAAAACCTTGCGGTACCACTCTTTTTGCCGCGAAACGCGACCACCTCATGACGGTCCAACAACCGTCTCCCGCTGTATCGGTCGGGACTCCGTCCTGCCTACTTGAAACTCTTTCAGCAAGGCCGCTCAGAGGCCAGTATACAATTTCACCCGCCGCTGCCTCGCACCGTCCGGCAGCTCTCTGGAGGAGGGAAGGAAACTGCTTTTTCCTCTTCAAAGCGTTATCTCTATGTGTGGGGGATTATAACACGAGAAAACGAAAGTGTCAAGCCCTGAAATGCAAAAGTCTTTCGGTGGCGAACGTTTTTGATAATTGCTTTCCCCTCTGATGTGAATCATGAACTGCAATACGGTAAACGCGGGGATAACAGAAACGTATGTCATCCTGAGCGGAGCGCGAAGCGCGTAGTCGAAGGATCTTCCCGGTGATTTGACCGTACTGCGTTACGAACGTGGGTAGATCCTTCGACTCGCTGCGCTCGCTCAGGATGACAAGCTTCCCTGTTTCCGGGGTTTCGCTTCTTTTCAACCTTTGGTTCGCATCAAAAGGGAAAGGCAAACCGGGGACGATTTTGCGTCCCCGGTATGGTATTACTCGATGACCTGAATCCAGCCCTTGGGCGCCTCGATACGGCCCATCTGGATGCCGGTGAGGGTGTCGTAGAGCTTCTGGATGGTGGGGCCCATGCCGGCGTAGTGAATCTCCTTATCGTGGTCCACAATGGTGCCCAAGGGGGAAATCACGGCGGCGGTGCCGCAGAGGCCGGCCTCGGTGAAGTCGCCCAGCTCGGTCAGGGCCACGGGACGCTCCTCCACTTCCATGCCCAGGTACTCCTTGGCGACGTACACCAGAGAGCGGCGGGTGATGGAGGGCAGGATGGTGTCGGACTTGGGGGTGACCAGAGTATTGCCCTTGACGAAGATAATGTTGGCGCCGCCGGTTTCCTCAATGTGGGTGCGGGTGGCGGAGTCCACATACACGTTCTCGTCATAGCCCTGCTCGTGGGCGTCCACAATGTTGTACAGGCTCATGGCGTAGTTGAGACCTGCCTTGACGTGACCGGTGCCTCGGGGCGCGGCCCGGTCCAGATCGGAGATGCGGACGGTCAGGGGCTTCACGCCGCCCTTGAAGTAGGGGCCCACGGGGGTGGCGAAGACACGGAACTGGTACTCATTAGCGGGCTTGACACCAATGATGGAGTCATAGCCGAACATGAAGGGGCGGATGTACAATGTCGCGCCGGAGCCGAAGGGGGGCACCCAGGCGGCATTGGCCCGGACGGTCTGCACCACCGCGTCCACAAACTTGTCTTCGGGGTATACGGGCATCTTCAGCCGCTGGCAAGACTCCGCCATACGGGCGGCGTTCAGGTCGGGGCGGAAGCAGACGATGCGGCCGTCCTCGGCGGTGTAAGCCTTCATGCCCTCGAAGCAGGTCTGGGCGTACTGCAATACGCAGGCGCACTCGCTCATAGTGATGGTGGCGTCGTCGGTCAGAACACCCTCATCCCACGCACCGTTTTTATAGTTGGAGACGAACCGCTTGTCGGTTTTGACGTAGCCGAAACCAAGGCTGCTCCAGTCGATATTTTTCTTTTCCATGGGAAACACCTCTTAAATCTAAGTATCTTCTTGCCTCCCCCTCTGGGGGAGGTGGCAGTCCAACGGGCTGACGGTGGGGGTGCTGCCGGATTCGGCCCCCGCAGTCAAAAATCAAAGAATTTTGCCAGCTCCCCCATAGGGGGAGCCAAGCTTTGCACCATTTTACCACCGCAGCAGCCTTAGGTCAATAGGGTGGAGCGAAAAATGTTTCTTTCTGACGGACAGATGTTCCTGACATAAACGCACAAAATTTGCTGGCGGCTTTTGTAAAAAATGACTTGACTTTAGCAGTGTAAAGTGGTAAAGTTATCAAAACACAAAAGGCAGAAAGGAATCGAATACCATGACAAAACTGCGACACCGTGACGAGGAACTGTTTTACGAAGCCATTCTGACCCTGCGCTCTCAGGAGGACTGCAGGCGTTTCTTCGAGGATATCTGCACCATCAAGGAATTGCAGGCCATTTCCCAGCGGATGCGGGTGGCCTGCCTGCTGGACAGCGGCAGCAACTACATCGAGGTGTCGGAGGCCACCGGGGCCAGCTCCGCCACCATCAGCCGGGTGAACCGGTGCCTGAACTACGGCAGCGGCTATCGGGAAGCCATCGATAATTTGAAAAAGGCGGGAAAGCTCAATGACGACGGATCAGATCTGGGCAAATGAGGAGCGGGCGGTGTTCGCCCTGCGGGGGCTGTACCAGCGCTACGGCTACGCCCCCTACAAAATGAGTCAGTTTGAGGAATACGACCTGTATGTGCGCAACAAGGATTTTTTGATTTCCGACAGAATTATCACCTTCTCCGGGGAGGGCGGCAAGCTCATGGCCCTGAAACCGGATGTGACATTGTCTATCGTGAAGAACGCCCCGGAGGAACCCGGCGTGGTGCAGAAGGTCTACTACAGCGAGAACGTCTACCGGGACTACCGGGAGATCATGCAGGCGGGTCTTGAGTGCGTGGGCGACCTGACCCAGTATGACATTGCTGAGGCGGTGCTGCTGGCGGTGAAGAGCCTTGACCTGCTGAGCGGGCGGTATGTGCTGGATATCTCCCACATGGGATTGCTGGCGGCGGTGCTGGAGCGCTGCGGCTTTGACGAAGAAAAACAGAAGCAGGCTATGACCTGCCTTCGACAGAAGAATACCCACGATTTAAGGAAGCTGTGCAGTGAAAACGCGGATGCCTGGGAAACCTTGCAGGCCATTTCCGCCTGCCGGGGCGGGGCCCAGGCGCTGGAAGCCCTTGCACCCTATTTGACGGGAGAAGCTGAGCAGGCGGCGGTGGGGGAACTGAAAGCCCTGCTGGAGATGCTGAAAGAACGGGGCTATGCGGAAAGTGTGCGGCTGGATTTCTCCGTCAGTAATGATCTGGGCTACTACAGCGGCGTGGTGTTCCGGGGTTACCTGGAAGGAATTCCTGCGAGCATTCTCTCTGGCGGACAGTACGACAAGCTGCCCCGGAAAATGGGGCGGAAAAGCCGTGCCATCGGCTTTGCGGTGTACGCGGACCTGTTGCAGGAGCGGAACCGGGAGGACAATTCCTTTGATGTAGACACGCTCATCCTCCACGATGGCACCGTGCCCCTGTCAGAGGTGAACCGGGCGGCGAAGGCGGCATCGAAGAACGGAAGCGTTTTGGTGGCCACCACTGCGCCCAAGGGAAGAAGCTGGAAAAATCTGGTGACGCTAAAAGGAGGGGCATAATGATGGATTGGATTAACATTGCCCTTCCCAAGGGGCGGCTGGGCGAAAAGGCCTATGCCATGCTCAAAAACAGCGGCTACCCGTGTCCCGCCATTGAGGACCCGGGCCGGAAGCTGATTTTCGAGAACCCGGAAAAAATGGTTCGCTACTTCTGGGTCAAGCCCTCGGACGTGGCCATTTATGTGGAGCGTGGGGCGGCAGACCTTGGCATCGTGGGCAAGGATATCTTGCTGGAATACGAGCCGGAGGTCTATGAGCTGCTGGATTTGAAAATGGGAAAGTGCCGCATGGCGGTGGCGGGGAAAAAGGACTTCCGGGACCCGGTGGGGAAAACATTGAAGGTTGCCACCAAATTCCCCAACATCACCCGGAATTACTACGCAGGAAAGTGCCGGGATATCGACATTATCCACCTGAACGGCTCCATCGAGCTGGCCCCCATTCTGGGCCTGAGCCACGTCATTGTGGATATTGTGGAGACGGGCACCACATTGAGGGAAAACAATCTGGCAGTCCACGAGGAGATTGTGCCCATCAGCGCACGGCTCATTGCCAACGTGGCAAGCTACCAGTTTAAGGACGCCCAGATGGGCGCCATTCGGGAGAGTTTACAGAAGCAGGTGGAAAGTAATGATTAAGATTATGAAGTACGGGCAGGTGCCCAACTCGGAAATTTTTGCCCGGGTCACCCCCACGGTGGACGTTGCGGGGATTGTGGCGGACATTCTACAGGATGTGCGGAAAAACGGCGACAAGGCGGTGCTCGCCTACTGCGCCAAATTTGACAAGGCGGAGCTGGATACGCTGGAAGTAAGCAAAGCGGAAATTGAGGAAGCGCTGACGCTGGTGGAACCGGAGTTTTTGGAGATTCTCAAGGAAGCGGCAGCCAATATCCGGGCCTTCCATTCCCGGCAGGTTCGGAACAGCTTTGTAATGGCGGACAAACCCGGCATCGTGCTGGGGCAGAAGGTGACCCCCATCGAGAAGGTGGGTGTCTACGTCCCCGGCGGCACGGCGGCCTACCCCTCCACGGTGCTGATGGACACCATCCCCGCGAAAATCGCCGGGTGCCCCCAGCTCGTCATGGTGACCCCTCCCGGCAAAGACGGCAAGGTGAACCCCGCCATTCTGGCGGCGGCCAGCATTGCCGGTGTGGATAAAATCTTTAAAGTTGGCGGGGCCCAGGCCATTGCGGCGCTGGCCTACGGCACGGAGTCCATTCCAAAGGTTGACAAGATCGTCGGCCCCGGCAACGCTTTCGTGGCGGAGGCCAAGAAGCAGGTCTTCGGCATGGTGTCCATCGACATGATCGCGGGGCCCAGCGAGATTCTGGTGATCGCCGACGGAAAAAGCGACCCCGTCCATGTGGCGGCGGACCTGCTGAGTCAGGCCGAGCACGACAAGCTTGCCAGCGCGGTGCTGGTGACGGACAGTGAAGAACTGGCAGAAGCTGTCAGCCAGGAGCTGGAGCGTCAGCTGCCAAAGCTCCCCAGAGAAGAAATCGCCCGGGCGTCCATTGAGAATAACGGAAAAATCATCGTGGCGGACACTCTCATGGCGGGCATCGATATCGCCAACGAGATTGCCCCGGAGCATCTGGAGCTGATGGTGGACGACCCCTTTGCTTACCTGGACGCGGTGAAAAATGCCGGCTCCATCTTCATGGGCCGCAGCTGCCCGGAAGCCCTGGGTGACTACTTTGCCGGCCCCAACCACACTCTGCCTACCTCCGGCACGGCCCGGTTCTCCAGCCCCTTAAGCGTTGACGATTTCGTGAAAAAGAGCCAGTTCAGCTATTACACGGCGGACGCGCTGGGGGCTGTGGCAGACAAAATCGCGGCCTTCGCCGAAAAAGAGGGCCTCCGGGCTCACGGCCGCAGCGTCACCATCCGGAAGGAGGGATTGGATTGAGCCGCTTTCTGAATGAGCAGTATCGGGCCATGGAGGCCTACACCCCCGGCGAGCAGCCCCGGGACATGCAGTACATCAAACTGAACACCAACGAATCCCCCTATCCTCCGGCGCCATCTGTGGTGGAAGCTATGACGGGGGAGCAGGTGGAGCTGCTGCGGCTGTACTCCGACCCTACGGCGAAAAATCTCAAGGAAAGATTAGCGGGGCTGTACGGCGTGAAACCGGAAAATGTGTTTGTGTCCAATGGCTCTGATGAAGTTTTGAACTTCGCCTTCATGGCCTTCGGCGGCCAGGGCGCGGTGTTCCCGGATATCAGCTACGGATTTTACGAAGTTTACGCGGAGCTTTACGGTATCAACGCCGAGAAAATCCCGCTGGAAGAGGACTTTTTCGTTGATTATAAGAAATACTGCGGAAAAAACAAACTGGTGGTCATCGCCAACCCCAACGCCCCCACGGGCATGACCATTCCCGTCTGGCAGATCGAGGAAATTGTAAAAACCAATCCCGATTCTCCGGTGCTCATTGACGAGGCCTATGTGGATTTCGGCGGGGAGACCTGCCTGCCGCTGGTCGCGAAATATGATAACCTGCTGGTTACCCGGACGTTCTCCAAATCCCGGTGCCTGGCCGGCGGGCGGCTGGGCTACGCTTTCGCAAGTCCCGCCATTATCGCGGATCTGGAGAAGATCAAGTATTCCACCAATCCCTATAACATCAACCGCCTGACCCTGCTGCTGGGCGAAAAAACCGTGGAGGCGGAGGGCTACTATCAGGAGAAATGCGCGGAGATTCAAAAGACCCGGGCGTGGACGGTGGAGCAATTGGAGGGGCTGGGCTTTTCCGTGCTTCCCAGCAAGGCCAACTTCATTTTTGTGAAAACAGACAAAATGGACGGCGGGGAATTGTACAGAAAGCTGAAAGAAAAGGGCATTCTGGTGCGGCATTTCACCAACCCCAGGATCTGCCAGTTCAACCGGGTGACCATCGGAACAAAAAACCAGATGGAAGCCCTGATCGACACCATCAAAGAGGTGCTTGTATGAGAACCAGTGAAATTACCAGAAACACGGCGGAAACGAAGATTCAGCTGAAATTGAATCTGGACGGCACGGGCAAGTCATCCATCGATACCGGGGTAGGCTTTCTCAACCATATGCTGACCCAGTTTGCCGCCCACGGAAAATTTGACCTGACCGTTACTTGCAACGGAGACACAGACGTGGACGACCACCACAGCGTGGAGGACATCGGCATCTGTCTGGGACAGGCGTTCCAGCAGGCATTAGGGGACAAGCGGGGCATCACCCGCTACGGTAGCTTCCTGCTGCCCATGGATGAGGCGCTGATTCTGTCGGCGGTAGACATCTCCGGCAGAAGCTGCCTGTGCTATGAACTGGAAATCCCCACGGAAAAAATCGGCACCTTTGACACGGAGCTGGTGGAGGAATTTTTCCTCGGATTCGTCCGCAGCTGCCCCATGAGCCTGCATCTGCGCAGAATCGCGGGAACCAACTCCCACCACATCGTGGAAGGGGCCTTCAAGTCCGTGGGCCGCGCGCTGAAAGCGGCGGTGGCTCTGGATGGCAGCAACGAAATCCCGTCCACCAAGGGGGTGCTGTGATGATCGGCATTATCGACTACGGCGTGGGAAACCTGTTTTCCCTGTGCTCTTCCTGCAAGGCCATCGGGGAAGAGGCCTTTGTCAGCGGAGATGCGGCGGAGCTTTCCAAGGCCGACCGGCTGATTCTGCCGGGTGTGGGAGCCTTTGAGGACGCGGCGAAAAAACTCCGGGACACCGGCATGGCGGACTTTGTGCGGCAGCAGGCGGCGGCAGGAAAGCCCCTTCTGGGAATCTGTCTTGGGATGCAGCTGTTGTTTGAAAAAAGCTACGAATACGGCTGCCATGAGGGCCTGGGCCTATTAAAGGGACAGGTTGTCCCCATGGAAGGGCGGCTCCCGGAAACCCTGAAAATCCCCCACATGGGCTGGAACGCTTTGGAAGTGAAGGGCGGTACCCTTTTAGAGGGCTTAAACGGCCAGTACGTCTACTTCGTCCACTCCTTTTTCGCGGAAAACTGCGCCGATTCCCTGTCCGCCGTGACGGAATACGGCATTCCCATCACCGCTGCTGTGGAGAAGGGCAATGTTTTCGGCTGTCAGTTCCACCCGGAAAAGAGCGGCAATGTGGGACTGAGTATTCTGCGGAAATTCGCGGAGGTTTGATATGTACATTTATCCTGCCATCGACCTGTACGGCGGCAAGGCCGTGCGGCTTTATAAGGGCGACTACGCCCAGATGACGGTTTACAGCGACGACCCCGTCAGTGTTGCGAAGGATTTTGCCGCCGCCGGGGCCAGCCACATCCATCTGGTGGATTTGGAGGGGGCCAAAATCGGACGGCCCGCCAACCTTGACACCATCCGCGCCATCGTGGAGACCACTGGTCTGTTCGCGGAGGTGGGCGGCGGCATCCGGGATATGGAGACGGTGGACAGCTACCTGTCCATTGGCGTCAGCCGGGTGATTTTAGGCACCGCCGCCGTGAAGGACCCGGACTTTTTGCAGGCAGCGCTCGCAAAATACGGCGAAAAAATCGCTGTGGGCGTGGACTTGAAGGACGGCTTCGTCGCCATCAAGGGCTGGACGGAGACCTCCGATCTGAAAGCGGAGGAATTCTTTGCAAAGATGCAGAATCTGGGGGTCAAGACCATGATCTGCACAGATATTTCCCGG
This sequence comes from Clostridiales bacterium, assembly GCA_022786965.1. Lineage (GTDB taxonomy): Bacteria > Bacillota > Clostridia > Oscillospirales > Oscillospiraceae > Faecousia. The sequence continues at coordinate 43,983 of JALFXH010000107.1, read as the reverse complement.
GACGGAGCCATGAAGGGCACCAACCGGGAGCTATACCGGGCGTTATCGGAAAAATTTTCGATCGACCTGATTGCGTCCGGCGGTGTATCGTCCATGGAGGATGTGAGGGCCCTGGCGGCAATGAAGCTCCACGGAGCCATCATCGGCAAGGCCTACTATATCGGCGCGGTGGACTTAAAACAGGCAGTGGAGGCGGCGAAATGATTACGAAACGAATTATCCCCTGTCTGGACGTTCGCAACGGACGGGTGGTGAAGGGCACCAATTTTCAGGGCTTGCAGGACGTGTCCTCCCCGGTGGAATTGGGAAAATACTACAGTGACAATGGCGCGGACGAGCTGGTGTTCTACGACATCACTGCCTCTGCCGAGGGGCGGAAGCTGTTCACCGACATTTTGACCCAGGTGGCTTCCACTATCTTTATCCCCCTGACCGTGGGCGGCGGAATCAACACGTTAGACGATTTTGACCGGGTGCTGAAATGCGGTGCGGACAAGGTCAGCGTCAACTCCGGGGCCATCCGCAACCCGGATTTGGTTCACGACGCCGCACGGCTCTACGGCGACCAGTGCGTGGTGCTGTCCGCGGATGTCAAGCGGGTGGACGGGAAGTTCCGGGTCTTCGCCAAGGGCGGCCGGGAGGACACCGGCATGGAGGCAATCTCCTGGATCAAAAAATGTGTGGATAACGGCGCGGGGGAAGTGGTGCTCAATTCCATCGACACCGACGGCGTCAAGGGCGGCTTTGATTTAGAAATGCTGGAAGCGGTATCAAACGCGGTGGACGTGCCCGTGATTGCTTCCGGCGGCGCGGGGTGCATGGAGGATTTTGTTGCCCTGTTTGAGCGCCTGCCGAAAGTGGATGCGGGCCTTGCGGCCTCCATTTTCCACTTCGGGCAGGTGAAAATCCCGGAATTGAAAGCGCTTCTCAAAGAAAAGAACATTCCTGTGAGGTTATAATCATGAATCTGGACGAACTGAAATTTGACGAAAAGGGGCTGATTCCCGCCATTGTGGTGGACGACGACACCGGCAAGGTGCTGACCCTGGCATACATGAACCGGGAGAGCCTGCAAATCTCCATGGAAAAGGGCTTGACCTGCTTCTGGAGCCGCTCGCGGCAGGAGCTGTGGCTCAAAGGCGAGACCAGCGGAAACTTCCAGCACATCGTGTCCATCACCGCCGACTGTGACATGGACGCCCTGGAGGTGCGGGTACGAAAGGACGGCCCTGCCTGCCACACCGGGGCGGAAAGCTGCTTCTACAATCCTATTTTGGGCGAAAAAACCGACAAATTCCAATTGGGGGGGCTGTATCAGCTGCTGCTCAGCCGGAAACGGGAGCTGCCGGAAGGCTCCTACACCACCTACCTGTTCCAGAAGGGCCTGGACAAAATTCTCAAGAAGGTGGGTGAGGAGAGTACCGAGGTCATCATCGCCGGCAAGGCCGAAGACAAGGCCGAGACGATTTATGAGATTGCCGACCTTGCCTACCATGTGCTGGTGCTGATGGTGCAGATGGGCATTTCCGTGGAGGATATCCGCGCTGAGCTTGCCAGCCGTCACATCATCGACCATAAGGTCAAGCAGGAAAAGATGACGAAATAGGTCAAAAATGCCTTCCCCCGGGGGGAAGCCATAAGCGCTCCCGCGCCAGCGCAACAAAATCCAATTTGACAAAAACTGTCGCCGCGTAACTGGGGCATTGCCCACGGTTTCGCGGCGACAGTAGCTTTATTCATCCTGTGGAAACCTCCGGCAGACGAGGAAGAATGCCGTGATCTGGAACAGGAATGTGATCACCCAGGACACGGTGTAGGAGAAGAACAGGCACTCCGGGGTGTGATACACCTGAAAAATGGTGTAAATCCAGAAGATTCGCAGGCCGCAGACACCAAGAATGGAGATGATCATGGGGATTACCGATGCCCCCAACCCTCGCAGAGCGCCGGTGGATACGTCCATCAGGCCGCACAGGAAGTAGGGCAGGCAGATGTAGCCCAGCCGCACCATGCCGTATTCGATGGCTTGCTGGGAGTCGGTGATGTAGATGGATAGCAGCTGCCGCCCAAAACTCCAGGCGGCGAAGCCGAAGCTGATGCCCACCACTGTGACGCAGCCGAGACAGATCCACAGGGTCCTGTACACCCGGCGGTACTGCCGGGCGCCGGCGTTCTGACCGATGAAATTCACCGCTGTCTGGTGGAAGGCGTTCAGGGACACATAGACGAAGCCCTCGATATTGGCGGAGGCCGCACTGCCGGACATGAACACGTCGCCGAAGGAGTTGACGGAGGACTGAATCAGCACGTTGGAGATGGAGAACAGGGAGCTTTGGATGCCGGCGGGCAGGCCAATACGGAGCATTTTCATCAGCTGCGGCTTGTGGAAGCGCATTTTTTTCAGGTACAGCCGGCAGGCGTCGGTGCGCCGGGTCAGCGCCCGGGTGACCAGGGCCGCCGAGATGCCCTGGGACAGGGTGGTGGCGAGAGCCACGCCGGCCACGTTCATATGGAGCACCGTGACGAAGAAGATGTTCAGGATTACATTCACAACACCGGCGATGGTCAGGTAGAGAAGGGGACTTTTGGTGTCCCCGGCGGCACGAAGAATGGCGGCACAGAAATTGTAGACCATGCTGAAGGTGATACCTCCGAAGTAGATCTGCATATACACAGCGGACAGGGGCAGCACATTATCCGGGGTGCCCATCATGCGAAGGAAGGCTTTGGAAAAGGCCACGCCTATGACGGTGAGGAACAGACCGCTGAATATGGCGGTGGGCAGGGCGGTGTGCACCGTATTGCTCACCGCGGTGTCCTCCCGACTGCCGAGACCATGGGCAACGCCTACGCCCGCACCCACAGACAGACCGATAAAGAAGTTCACCAACAGGTTGGTGATGGCTCCGGTGGAGCCCACGGCAGCCACACTGACGCTGCCGCAGAAACGGCCCACCACCACCAGATCGGCGGCGTTGAACAGCAGTTGGAGTAAACTTGTAAGGATAATGGGAATGGTATAGCGGACGATACTGGGAACCAGCGGGCCCTCCAGCATACTCTGATTCGGACGTGTCAAAACAGCACCCTCTTTACATTAGACAGTTACATCTGACAATTATAGCCCTTTTTCGGGAGAACGCAAGGGGGAAAAGACAGATCAGTCGTTTCACGCAAAAAAGAGGCGTGCCGCAGAATACTGCGACACGCCCTTGCTTATTACGATGAATCAGGCAGCGGCCTTGCTCTTCTTCTGGTTCCAAATGGTCATGACGCCCTCGATGGCGAGAACCACAGCCAGAACCACCAGCAGAACGCCCAGCACGACCTGCGCGTAGGGGCCCCAGTCGGCGCCGCCCTGGGCGATGACACCCAGCTGAGTCTTGGTGTTGATGATCAAAGAAGCGATGGTGACGCACAGCATGAAGGCCATGGGGATCAGGAACATATTGTTGTCCTTGCCGATCTTGCCCAGCCAAGTGGCAACAGCCAGCAGGCCCAGAGCGGCCAGCAGCTGGTTGGCGGAGCCGAACAGCGCCCAGATCTTGCCGTAGCCGTTCAGGCCCAGCAGAACGCCCAGCACCACGGTGATGATGGTGGCGACGTAGGGGTTGGACAGAACCTTCTTGTAGCCGGTGACGGTCTCGGGGGTCTCGCCCTTGTTGCTGTCAACCCAGAACTCCTGGAACATAAACCGGGCCAGACGGGTGGCGGTGTCCAGAGAGGTCAGGCAGAAGGCGGAGTAGGTCAGAACCAGCAGGGTGTACAGGATGTCGTACACGGTGCCGCGGGAAGGATCAATCATGCCGGCAATGCCGCCGCCGAAGATGGCGGTTGCGCCCTTCAATGCGCTATCGGGGTTGGCAGCGTTCCAGCTGTAGGCGTAAGCAACGGCGCACAGGGTCAGAACGGCCAGCACGCACTCCAGCAGCATACCGCCGTAGGCGATGGGCTTGGCGTCGGCTTCCTTATCCAGCTGCTTGGAGGTGGTGCCGGAGGACACCAGAGAGTGGAAGCCGGAGATAGCGCCGCAGGCGATGGTGGTGAACAGAACGGGGAACACGGGGGTGGTGGACTCGGCGCTCTGAATGACGGGCATGCTGCTCATGGAAGGATGGCCCATGATGACGGCCAGCACGGCCAGAGCCAGCATGGCGTACAGCAGGAAGGAGGACAGGTAGTCACGGGGCTGCAGCAGAATCCACACGGGAGCCACGGAAGCCACGGCGATGTACAGGCCCACGATCCACATCCAGGTCTTGCTGGACAGGTAGATGGGGTGGAAGTTCATGCCGATGGCGATGATGGCCACGATGGCCAGAACGCCAACGATGGAAGCGGTGCCCATGGGGACGTTGCGGCGGTACACGGCAAAGCCAAAGATGATGGCGATGACGATGAACAGCAGGGAGACCATGGCGACCCGGGCGTTGGACAGGGAAGCGGCCTTGTCCAGCACGCCCTCGTTGAAGGTGGCGCCGAAGGTGCCGGCCACGATGGAGGCGAAGGCAGCGACAACCAGGATCAGGGTCAGGTAGGAGAAGATCAGGAACAGCCGCTTGGCGCGGGTGCTCATGTTGGCGGAGATGATTTCGCCGATGGACTTGCCGCCGTGACGGACGGAAGCGAACAGGGCGCCGAAGTCATGGACACCGCCGAAGAAGATACCGCCGATAACGATCCACAGCGCGCAGGCGCCCCAGCCGAAGCCGGCAGCAGCGGCGCTGATGGGGCCGGTAATGGGGCCGGCACCGGCGATGGAGGAGAAGTGATGGCCCATCAGCACAGGAGCCTTGGCAGGAACGTAGTCGATGCCGTCCTCCATGGTGTGGGCGGGGGTGGGCTGATCGTTTTCACCGACGCCCCACTTCTTGCACAGGTAACGTCCGTAGAAAACGTAACCGGCCAGCAGCGCGGCGCAGCAGATGATCAGAAGAAGCAAACCATTCATACTATTTTTTTACTCCCTTCTTTGTTTGTCTGGGGGCAAAATTGCTCTCCAGATTGCTCCGGGCTCCCTTTCCGGCTGGATTGGAAAAGAAGCAATTGGTGGATGTTTCCATAGCTGCCAGCTGATACTCCGTCCAGCCCTGGAGGCTCAGCTTGTAGTATTTCCGGAAGTGGGTACGCCGAATCAGCTTCTTCGCTTCCGGGGCAATTGTATTTGCCAGCACCACAAGTCCGACGTTGGAAAACATATGATCCTTATGGGGGCGAACCTTGGCAAGGCCTGCCGCTTTGGTGCGGTCGATGTGGGCCTGCAGCTCCTCCGCACCCAGGTGGTCGGTCAGCAGAAAGTACACATATTCGTGCTGCTCCACCGCCGACAGGACGTGCTGTTTGGAAATCAGGTAATTCTCATCCCGCAGATAATAGGTGGCCATGGCGGGGTAAACCGTGTCCTCCACGGTCACGTCACGGTCGATATCATAGGCGTGAGAATAGGCGTCCAGCAGCTTGGACAGACGCTGTTCCAGACTTGTTTCCATAGGCAATCCTTTCTGTTTTTCTGCCGAAAAATGGCACAGGCGAGATAACGGGCTCATTATACATCCGGTTTGTCCGTTTGTGAAGTACAAATGTCTCTGAAGGAAAAGATTTGTAGTATATGACAAAAATATCATTCATAAACTGTTCATATTATGCAATATGCGAAAAAAGCATGAAAAAAGGGAAGCATGGAGAACCATGCTTCCCTTTGATGGAGGGATTATTTGACGAAAATCATGTCCCGGGTGATATCGGCCAGGGTTTTGGCGCCGCACATGGACATGGTGTCCGCCAGCTCCCCGCCGATTTTGTCGATGTACAGCTTCACGCCCTCTTCCGCGCCGCCGTAGACCGCGCTGACGAAGGGCCGGGCGATGATTACCGCATCCGCGCCCATGGCCAGGGCCTTGAACACGTCCACGCCGCTGCGGATGCCGCCGTCCACCAGAATCTTCACGCCGCTGCCCTTCAGCGCGTCCACGATGGCGGGCAGGACCTCGGCGGTGGCGGGGCACTGGTCGAGAACACGGCCGCCGTGGTTGCTGACCACGATGGCGGCAGCGCCGGCTTCTTTCGCCTTCAGCGCGCCCTTCACGGTCATGACGCCCTTGATGATGAAGGGCTTGCCGGCCATTTTGGCGATCTGGGCCAGCTGCTCCACGGTCTTGCTGCCGGCGGGGGGGTTCATGCCCTTCAGGAAGGGCAGGCCGGCGGCGTCAATGTCCATGGCTACGGCGAAGCTGCCGGAGGCCTTCACCAGCTCCATCTTCTGCGCGATGGTCTCCTGGTTCCAGGGCTTCACGGTGGGCACAGCCAGACCGCCAGCGGCGGCGATGGCCTGACAGGCAACCTTCATGACGTTGGCGTCCAGACCGTCGCCGGTGAAAGCGGCGATGCCGCCCTCGGCGCAGGCCCGCACCAGAATGTCATTGTAGGACTGATCGTTATACTTGTCGCTGTAGTGCATGGTCACCGCGCCCACGGGGCCGGCGAAGAAGGGGAAGCGGAACTTCTTCCCGAACAGCTCCAAAGAGGTGTCGGGGTCGCCGCCCTCTGCGATGGTGTCCATGTTGACGCGGATCTCCTGCCACTTGTCGAAGTTGCGGATGGCGGTGTCGCCCACGCCCTTGGCGCCAGGGCCGGGAACGTGGTTGGTGCAGGCTCTGCCGTTGCACACGGGGCAGGCCTTGCAGTTCTTGCTCATTGCCTCACGGGCACTTGCGAGCACTTCCTGATAGGTCATAATTAAGATTCCTCCTGAATGGATGATGATACTGAATGCTTATCGACTCGCGTCAGCGAAAGCGGAATTCAGTTGACAGTGTACAGTTGACAGTTGACAGTTGTGGTATCCCTGCGGGATGTATTAAAAAGCAATGCAGATTCGGAATACTGTGCATTTATTGCGAAAAAACCTGTATTCATCACAATAACTGTCAACTGTCAACTATCAACTGTCAACTCTTACAAAGAACCATTTATCTGCCTGTTGAGTTAAGCTGATAAGCATATTACAGCGCTATCATACCACGCTTTTTGCGAATTGTCACCCCCAAATGGAAAAATCCGGCGGATTCCGCAAAATCTTGGGAACCCGCCGGGGATGGTATGGACTTAGCCCTTGACGCCGCCGGCGGTGAGGCCGCTGGTCAGGTTCTTCTCGATGGACATGAAGAGGATGACCACGGGTACAATGGCGAAGATGGAGCTTGCGAACAGGTACTGCCACTCGATCATGTTGTAGCCGTTGAAGATGTTGATACCGACGGTCAGCGGCTTAATGGTCTCGGTGGAAATCAGGCACAGGGCCACGGTATACTCGTTCCAGGCGTTGATGAAAATGAAGATCAGGGTGGTGACGATGCCGGGGGCGGCAACAGGCAGCAGCACCTTGAACATGGCCTGAACCCGGTTGCAGCCGTCAATGGTGGCGGCCTGCTCCATCTCGGCGGAGATGGACATAAAGGTGCCCCGGAGCAGCCAGATGGTGAAGGCCTGGTTAAAGGCGGCGTTGATGAAGATCAGACCAAGCAGGGAGTTGGTTAGGCCCAGAATCTGCATGACCTTGTAAATACCGATGAGCAGCACCACAGGCGCGAACATCTGGGACACGATGATGAAGCCCAGGAAGGCAGTCTGACCCTTAAACTTCATACGGGCCAGGGCGTAGGCCGCGGGAATGCCGCAGACCATGGCGATGGCGGTGGAGCCGCCGGCGATGATGATGGAGTTGAGCATATACTTGGCCATGGGGGCCTTCTGCCAGATGTCCACGAAGTTGGACCACACAGCCACCTTGGGGAAGATGGTGCCATCCATGGCAAAGATCTCGGCACGGCTCTTCAGAGCGGTGCAAACCATGACGAAGTAGGGATACAGAATAAACAGGCAGATGAACACTACCACGAAGTACAGCAGAATCCGGCTCAGCAGCTTGCTCCAATTGACACGGACGTTGTCAGCCATGATTATTCATCTCCTTTCTTCAGGGTGGAAACCATGTAGAAGCTGGCGCAAACCAGCAGAATCAGGAAGCCGATGACGGAGACGGCAGCGGCTTCGCCCTGCTTGCCGTTGTAGAAGGCCAGCTTGTAGAGGTAAGTAACCAGTGTGTCGGTGCGGCTGGCGGGGTCGCCCTTGGTGATGGTCCAGACGATGGGGAAGGAGTTAAACACATAGATGATGTTCAGCACCGTGGCCACGGTCAGGCTGGGCTTGACCAGAGGCAGGGTGATGTTGAAGAGCTTCTGCCAGTAGTTGGCGCCGTCAACGGTGGCGGCCTCATAGTAGCTACTGTCGATGCTCTGCAAGCCGGACAGGGCGGTGAAGCAGACGAAGGGGATGGTGACGAAAATACCACAGGCAATTTCCCAGCCGAAGAAGGCCTCGGGGGTGGGGGTCCAGTTCACATTCTGCTGGATGATGCCGAGAGATTTCAGCAGGGTGTTCAGGGCGCCGTAGTCGGTATTAATGATGAACTTCCAGACGGAAGCCTGAATGACCAGGGTGGTAGCCCAAGGGAAAACCACAATGGCACGGGCAATCTTGCGGCCCTTGAACTCGTTGTTCAGCAGCAGCGCCAGGATGAAGCCCAGAACCGTGGACAGCACAACCACCAGAATGGTCCAGACGATGGTGTTTTTCAGAACCATGCCGAACTTGGCGCCCTTGAGAACCTTGACAAAGTTGTTAAATCCGCAGAAGCCCTTCACAAGGCCAGACTTTGTGACTGTACTGAAGGCCATGCGGAAGACAAATCCAATGGGCACGATAATGAAAATCGCCATCAGAATGACACTGGGCAGAATCCAAAGGTAGGGCTCCGCCTTATTCAGGAGCGTATAAGGCCTTTTTTGTTTCACGTTTTGTACCTCCCTGTTTCTTTAGAAATGCGCGGGGGATAAGCGGCGGGAAAATGTGCAGCCACTTTCAAAATGCGGCCTTTCCTTGCAGCACTTTGAAAGGGGCTGCAATCAAAGTGGGCCGGGCCAAACGCCCGGCCCACCTCTTATGCTAGACTAAGCTACGATTTGCAGTAATCCGGAAATTAACCGGCGATCTCAGCCTGCAGAGTGTCCAGCAGCTCCTGAACGTTGCCGCCCAGCAGAGCCTGCTGCTCCACATCGATAACGCCCTGCTTGACGTCGGCCCACTCAGCCTTGGCGGTGGGGTAGAACTTAGCGGAGCCAACGATGTCGATCCAGGCGCCCATGGCGGGATCAGCAGCGGCACAGGCCTCGCCACCGGCGGAGGTAGCGGGCAGGAAGCCCTCCATCAGAACCCAGTCGGAGTAGGGCTCATCGTCGTAGAAAGCGTCAACAACAGCGGTGATGGCAGCCATCTGCTCGTCAGACTGGCCGTTGTCGAAGCACATGATGCGGTCCATAACGCCGGCGGAGACAGAGGTGCCGGTGTTGTTGGGGATGGCGGCGAAGCCATAGTTGACACCAGCGTCACCAGCCTGAGAGGACAGGGCGTTGGGGGCGATCATCATGGCCAGCTTGCCGGCGCAGAACAGATCCTGCAGGTCATAACGGGTGTTGTTGGCGGGGTCGGAGTTGGTCAGGCCGTCGTTCACCAGGCCTACAGCATACTCAACAGCGGCCACGTTCTCGGCGGAGTTCAGAATCCACTCGCCATTGTCATCCACAAAGCCGCCGCCGTTGCCCCAGGTGTAGTAAGCAAAGGCAGCCTGGCCTTCGTCGGTGGTCATATCAATGCCCCAGGGGTACACATCGGGGCACTTCTCCTTGATGGCCTTGCAAGCGGCGGTCAGTTCTTCCCAAGTGGTGGGAACGGCGACACCAGCCTGCTCCAGGATGTCCTTGTTGTAGTACATGGCACGGGCGGAAGCCAGGTCGGGAACGGCCCAGACGGTGCCGTCAACCACGGACTGATCCAGGAAAGCGGGGTAGAACTTGGCGTAGGTCTCGGCGGAGCACCACTCCTCGGCGGGCAGCAGCAGACCGTCAGCCTGGTAATCGGCGAACACGTCGATGTTCAGCAGGTCGGGAGCCTGACCGTTGGCAATACGGGTGTTGACAACGGTGTAGATGTCGTTCCAGGAAACCACATCGACAGTCAGCTCAATGCCTTCGTTGGCAGCGTTGAACTTGGTAACGAAATCAGCCCACCAGTCGCCGGTCTTGGGGCCGTACTGGGCGGCGATCATGGTGACAGCGACCTTGTCACCGGCGGGGGCGGCGGCAGGGGCCTCGGTAGCCGCGGGGGCGGCAGCGGCGGGAGCCTCGGTTGCTGCGGGGGCAGAGGAGCCGCCGCAGGCTGCCAGGCCCAGAACCATGGTCAGAGCCAGCAGCATAGCGATAATCTTCTTCATCTTATGTCCTCCATTTGTATTGGTATATGCAATCCACAGCGCGGTGGGCGCTGGAAAAGCCGGTGAAAGCAGATGCGTTTGTCTTTTTGCATGACAGGCGGCATCTGCTATTAGTATACAGCAAAAAAATGATAAGTCAATGTAATTTCGCAGAAATATGCGCCGGTTTTCGACGAAATACACAAAATTGGATGATTCCACAATTGGCAGGTCTTCAAATTGTACAATTTTCCAAAACCAAAAAACCGTTTTTTTGCGAGAAAAATTGTTGCAACCTGGGATTTCCTGTGATATACTGAAGAAAAACAGGGCGTAAAACATTGGTAATTTGCATAATTCAACTATTTGCGTGCGGATTTCCGTAAAATTAGCCCAAATTACAGGAGGGAGCCAGCCATGTCACAGATTTCCATTCCCCAGAACGATCCGATTCTTGCCGAGGTTCTCGCGGCCTACGAGTTCCCCGCCACCCTGCTGGGCGCTGTGCGCTACGGTCAGGGTCACATCAACGATACCTTCTGTGTGCTCTGCCAGGGCCAGGAGGGTGACGCCACCCGCTATATTTTGCAGGGCCTCAGCAGCGCTGCCTTCCCCCACCCGGAGGAGCTGATGGAAAACTTCATCGGCATCACCTCCTATCTGCGGAAAAAGGTTATTGCCGCCGGCGGCGACCCCCTGCGGGAGACTCTGTCTCTGGTGAAGACCAGGGACGGGAAGGATTTCTATACCGACAGTAACGGGAAGGTCTGGCGGCTTACTCCCTTCATTGAAAATACGGACTGCTTCCAGTCCGCCACGCCGGAGCTGTTCGAGGCCTCCGCCCGGGCCTTCGGCCGGTTCCAGTACCTGCTGCAGGGCTATCCCGCCGCTACCCTGCACGAGACCATCGTGAACTTCCACAACACCGAGGATCGGTTTGCCAAGTTTGAGGCCGCTCTGAAAGCAGACAAGCTGGGCCGGGCCAAGGACATCGCCGCCGATATCCAGTTCGTGCTGGACCGGAAGGCGGACTGCTCCGTGGCCTTGCAAGCCCTGCGGGAGGGCAAGCTCCCCCTGCGGGTCACCCACAACGACACCAAGCTCAACAACATTCTCATTGACCGGAACTCCCACGAGGGTATCTGCGTCATCGATCTGGACACCACCATGCCGGGACTTTCCATCAACGACTTCGGTGATTCCATCCGCTTCGGCGCCAACCACAGCAAGGAGGACGAAAAAGACCTGAGCAAGGTCAACTTCGACATCGGGCTGTACGAGGTTTACACCCGGGGGTTCCTGGAGGGAGCAAAGGGCAGTCTGACTCCTGCTGAGCTGGAATACCTGCCCTGGGGCGCCCGGCTCATGACCCTGGAGTGCGGCATCCGGTTCCTGACGGATTACTTAGACGGCGACCACTATTTCCGCATCCACTACCCCGAGCAGAATCTGGACCGCTGCCGCACCCAGTTTAAGCTGGTGGCTGACATGGAGGCCCAGTTTGAGGAAATGGCAGCTGTGGTGAGCAAATACGCGTAAACGCCCGTAGGGGGCGGCCTCCTGGACGCCCCGGCAGCAGGATACGCCGTTTCGCATTGGGTTTCGGCAAATTCGTAGCCGTGTACCGCCGGGGCGTCGGGGACGCCGCCCCCTACGGTATTGACATCCTTTGTAAGCGGAAGTATAATTTCCATATACAATAATATAGGAGGATGATTCCCATGAACATTCTGGTTACCGGCGGCGCCGGATATATCGGCTCCCACACCTGCGTTGAGCTTCTGAACCGGGGCTACGGCGTGGTGGTCATCGACAATCTGTGTAACTCTAACCCCAAGAGCTTGGAGCGGGTGGAGATTCTCACCGGCAAGAAGCCCAAATTCTATGAGGGCGATGTCCGGGACGAGGCATTGCTCCGGAAAATCTTTGCGGAAAATGAGATTTCCGCCGTCATCCACTTCGCGGGCCTGAAGGCCGTGGGCGAGTCCGTGGCCCAGCCCTGGCGGTACTATGACAATAACCTCAATTCCACCCTGGTGCTGACTAAGGTCATGGGCGAGGCGGGCTGCAAAAAGATTATCTTCTCCTCCTCCGCCACGGTGTACTCCGGGGACAACGAGATGCCCCTGCGGGAAACCTCCCGCACCGGCAACTGCACCAACCCCTATGGCTGGACCAAGTACATGACCGAGCAGATTCTGTCCGGCATGAGCGTGGCCGACCCCGAGTGGAGCATTGTGCTGCTGCGCTACTTTAACCCCATCGGCGCTCACGAGTCCGGCATGATCGGCGAGGACCCTCGGGGCATTCCCAACAACCTGATGCCCTACATCACCCAGGTGGCCATCGGCCGCCGGGAATTTCTCAGCGTCTACGGCAACGACTACGACACCCACGACGGCACCGGTGTCCGGGACTACATCCACGTGGTGGATTTGGCCTGCGGTCATGTGGCTGCGGTGAAGTACGTCACCGAGCATTCCGGCTGCGAGGTGTTTAATCTGGGCACCGGCACCGGCTACAGCGTGCTGGATATGGTGAAGGCCTTTGAGGAGGCCAACAATGTGAAGGTCCCCTATAAGATCGTGGATCGCCGCCCCGGCGATCTGGCCACCTGCTACGCCGACCCCGCCAAGAGCGCAAAGGTACTGGGCTGGAGGGCCGAAAAGACCCTGGTGGATATGTGCCGGGATTCCTGGCGCTGGCAGTCCCAGAACCCCATGGGCTATGGAAATGACTAAAATGGAGCGCCGCTTCGGACTTGTCCGGGGCGGCGGTTTTTTATGGCTCCCCTAACAGGGGAGCTGTCAGCGCACGCTGACTGAGGGGTGCACCCCACCGACCTCGCTTGCGCTCGGCCACCTCCCCTGCTAGGGGAGGCATTTAAATTGTTCTTTTGACGATTAAAGAATGTCATTGCGAGGAGGGCAAAGCCCGACTTGGCAATCCGCATCCCCCTTTGACACTCCGATGATGAAGCTTCTCCAAAGGAGGACGGATTGCCACGTCGCACGGCTTCCTCGCATTGACATACACTTTTTGGTACGCTAAAAGGCCCCTCGGGAATCAACCCGAAGGGCCTTTTTCGTTTAGTCAAGCTGGCGGATGGCGGCGACACCCTTCAGAGTGTGGGCCGCGCGGAAGGCTGCATCGTGATCCCCCGCGGCCATGGCGGCGGTGAGCGCGGCGTAGCTCTGATCGTACAGATATTTCCGGACAGATTTCTCCACCAGCCGTTGGCGGGACAGAAAAACACAGACCTCCGGACAGCTGCTGCCCATTTCCTGATAGTACTGTTCCATAGCCATAATAGCTGACAATCCGTAACGTGGGCAATGGTCGAAAACGCAGCGCTTTGACCAGAGCGGGACGGGCAAACCCGCCTTTTCAGAAGGTACTTGGGCCTTTTTAAAAAAACTTAAAAAATAATTTGATTTTTTTGCATATGACATTGCAAAAAACAGGCCATTTGAGACTACTTATGAAAGGAGGTTTCAATGGAACAGGAAACAAGGGAAACCCCGCTGGAACGGCGGGTACGTCTGGGGCGAATCCAGCGCCGGGATATTCAGCGAAGGCTGGCAGAATTGGCCTTTGGACGGGCCAACGACTGTGTGAAGCTGGTGCTGGAGGACAGTCCCCAGGTGGACGCGCTGGACCTGAGCCTGCTTAGCGAGGTCAAGCGCAACGAAAAGGGAACCGTGGAAGTGAAGCTGATCGACCGCCTACAGGCACTGGAAGCTCTCAGCGGCATGGTGGGCAATGAGGAAGGGGAGATGAAAGCATTTTTTCAGGCACTGCGGGGCGGTGAGGACGGATGAAGGCCTTTTCCCCCAAGCAGAAAATCGTGATGTCCTGGTGGATGCCGGATTCGCCCTACTATGAAAAAGAGGCTATCGTCTGCGATGGGGCGGTGCGTTCCGGCAAAACCCTGGCCATGGGGCTGAGCTTTTTCCTGTGGGCCATGTGCTGCTTTGAGGGGCAGAAATTCGGCGTCTGCGGGAAGACTATTTCCTCCCTGCGGCGAAACGTACTGTCGGAAATTTTGCCCAGGCTCACCGCCTTGGGGGCCAGCTGCCGGGAAAAGCGGACGGAAAACCTGATTCTCGTGTCCCTGTGGGGCCATGAGAACAGCTTCTACACCTTCGGCGGTCGGGACGAAAGCTCCGCCTCCCTGATTCAGGGCATCACCTTTGCCGGGGTGCTGCTGGACGAGGCGGCGCTGATGCCCCGCAGCTTTGTGGAGCAGGCCTGCGCCCGGTGCTCGGTTGCCGGCAGCCGGCTGTGGTTCAACTGCAACCCCGAAGGGCCGGAGCACTGGTTCTACAAGACCTGGATTCTGGAGGCGGAGCAGCGCAACTGCCTGCGGCTGAAATTTACCATGGAAGACAACCCCTCCCTGACGGAAGGTATCCGGGAGCGCTATCAAAGGCTCTACACGGGGGTGTTCTACCAGCGGTATGTGCTGGGGCAGTGGGTGCAGGCGGAGGGACGGGTTTACGACTTTTTCTCCCCGAATATGCTGGGAAAAGCCCCGGAAAACTGCGAGAAATGGTACATTTCCTGCGACTACGGCACGGTGAATCCCACATCCATGGGGCTGTGGGGAAGAAAAAGCGGCGTATGGTACCGGGTGAAGGAATTCTACTTTGATTCCCGGCGGGAAAAGCGTCAGATGACCGATGAGGAGTACGCCGCCGCCCTGAGGGAACTGGCGGGGGACAACCCCATTCAGGCGGTAATCGTGGACCCCTCGGCGGCCAGCTTCATGGAGGTGCTGCGGCGGAAGGGCTGGCGGGTGAAAAAGGCAAAAAATGATGTGCTCAGCGGAATCCGCCTCACCTCCGACTGCCTGAAAACGGGAAAAATCGTGATTTGCGAAAATTGCGCCGACTGCGTCCGGGAGCTGGGGGAGTACCTCTGGGAGCCGGGGGGCGGGAAGGACCGGGTGCGCAAGGAGCACGACCACGCCATGGACGATATGCGCTACTTTGTGTCCACGGTGCTGGGGGAGCAGAGCGGAGGGTTCGCGGCGTGCAGCGTCGTGCGAACAGCAAAACCGTAGGGGGCGGCGTCCTCGACGCCCCGACGGCAGACAGTACCGTTTCGCATTGGGTTGCGGCAAAAAAGACAGTGTACTGCCGGGACGTCCAGAGGCCGTCCCCTACGGAGACATCCGAAAGGAGGAATTGAAATTTTGAAACGGAAAAAGAAGTCCGGCGGTGTGGCGGCGGTGTGCCAGCTGCGCTGCGGGGATACCCACCCCTTCGGCGGCCTGCGGGGCTTTGTGCCCCTGGGCGGCGGGGAGGAGCGGGTATACCGGGAACTGCGGGAGGCCATTCCCGTGCTGGATGCCGCCGTGGGGAAGATGGTGCGGCTCTGCGGCGGCTTTCAGGTGAAGTGCGGAAGCCCCGAGGCCCAGAAGAAGCTCAACCATTTTCTCACCATGATGCCCTGCGGCCGGGGGCAGATGGGCATTGAAAGCTTTTTGAGCGGGTATCTTGACAGCCTGCTGACCTATGGCCGGGCAGTGGGGGAGCTGGTGGTAGCCGGGGGCCGCCTGCGGGCGGTGTGCTGGGGCGACGTGACCAAATTGGAGGTTCAGGAGGGGGACAACGCTCTGGAGACCGTGCTGTGGGGCATGGACGAGCATGGGCTCATGCGGCCCTTGCCCTACCAGAACCTGCTGCTGTTCACCACCTGGCACCCCGAGCCTGCCCACCCCTACGGCGTCAGCCTGTTCCGGGGGATGCCCTTTCTGGCGGACATCCTGCTGAAAATCTACAACACCATCGGCGTCAACTGGGAGCGGGCGGGGAACATCCGCTACAGTGTCACCTGCAAGGGCGGCGAGGAGCTGGATGGGGCCGCGGCTCAGGAGCGGGGCCGGCTTCTCGCCGAGGAATGGGCCAAGGCCATGGAGGATAACAAAAACGGCACCGTTCGGGACTTCGTGGCGGTGGGGGACGTGGAAATCAAGGTCATCGGCGGAGAGGCCCCCATTCTGGACTCTCAGGTGCCGGTGCGGCAGATTCTGGAGCAGCTGGTGGCGAAAACCGGCCTGCCGCCTTTCCTGCTGGGGTTAAGCTGGAGCACCACCGAGCGCATGAGCACCCAGCAGGCGGATCTGCTGACCTCGGAGCTGTGGGCCTTGCGCCGGGCGGTGGAGCCCGCCATGCGGAAAATCTGCCAGACCTACCTTGCCCTTGAGGGGCTGGACAACCGGGTGGAGATTCAGTGGGACGACATCAGTTTGCAGGATATCACCCAGGAGGCACAGGCGGACCTGTATCGGGCCCAGGCGGAGAAGTACCGGGCGGAAGCGTAGACCTATGTCATTCCGAGCGGAGCGAAGCGTAGTCGAGGAATCCTCAGGGAATGAAAGTGGGTAGATCCTTCGACTCGCTGTGCTCGCTCAGGATGACAAATACTTTGGAGGAGGAATGATATGGAAATCAGAAAAGCGGCGGAGGCTGTGACCAGCGGGGCGCCTACCGCCATGCAGCTGGAGCAGATTAACGCGCTGGCGAAAACAAGGCTCAATGGGGAGCAGGTGTATGTGTTCTCCCTGAGGCTGTGCGACGACAGAATTGATCGGGACGGGGAGCGGTTTGACACCGCCGCGTTACCTGCCCTTGCCAAGCTGTTCATCGGCAAGACCGGCATCGTGGATCACAAGTGGAGCGCGGACAAGCAGATTGCTCGGATTTTCGAGACCCAGGTGGTGAAAGAAAAGGACGTCAGCTACATCAAAGCCTGGGCCTACATCCGCCGGGGCGGAGCCAATGAGGAGATTATCGCGGACATCGAGGCGGGCATCAAGAAGGAGGTGTCCGTGGGCTGCGCCATGGCCCGGGCGGTGTGCAGTATCTGCGGCAGCGAGTACGGCACCTGCGGGCACGTCAAGGGAGAAGTCTATGAGGGGCAGAGCTGTGCGGTGATTCTCAAGGAGCCGGTGGATGCCTACGAATTTTCCTTTGTGGCGGTGCCTGCCCAGCGGGAGGCCGGGGTTATGAAGGCGCTGGGGGGCAGCATGAAGCTGAAAGAACTGGCGGAAGCAAACGGGGCTCAGGCGGAGTATCGCGCTTTGTATAAGGAGGCGGAGCTGGGCCGGCGCTATCGAAAGGACCTGGAGGATGGCGTTGTGCGGCTGGGGCTGGCCCTGGAGCTGGGGGTTTCCGAGCAGGTTTTGCGCTCCCTTGCGAAGACTGCCGCCGACGAGGATTTGCTGGCGCTGAAGGAGGCCTTGCAGGGGCGGCTGGACGAGAGCCTGCCCGTGGTCACCCAGCTGGGGGGCTTTTCCGGAAAGGGCGAGGAAGTGGAAAGCGGGTTTTTGATTTAATAGGCTTCCCCACTGGGGAAGCTGGCAAAAATCTCTGATTTTTGACTGAAGAGGTGCAGCACGCACTTATCTGCGGGAGCGTTATCGGCGAATTGGGGAAGAAAACCTCTTCCGACCTCGCTTACGCTCGGCCACCTTCCCCAAAGGGGAAGGCATTTGGGGTTCCCCGGGATTCCCCGGTGACCATATACTATTTTAATTACAGGAGGAAATGAAAAATGGGTTACGACAATCTGAAACTGGAAAAGGGTATGTATCGTCAGGCGGGTATGAGCTTTACCCAGGTGCTGGAATCTCTGGACCCCAGCGAAAACTACCGGGGCACCGCGCTGGAGGGCACCGACGCCTTCCAGCGGCAGCTGAAGCGCTTCGGCATCCGGGCCAAGGGCGCGGGCTCCTCCCCTGTGGAGAAGTTCTTCCGCACCATGGATTCCGCGGTGCTGTTCCCCGAATACATCGCCCGCACCGTCCGGCAGGGTATGGAGGAAAACGACATTCTCCCCGCTATCACCGCCACCACCACGGTGATTGACGCCATGGACTACCGCTCCATCTACTCCAATCCCACGGATGCTGACAAGGAGCTGAAGGATGTAGCCGAGGGAGAGACCATTCCCGAAACCGAGGTCAAGACCAAGGAGCATCTGGTGAGTCTGACCAAGCGGGGCCGGATGCTGGTGGCCTCCTATGAGGCTCTGCGGTTCCAGAAGCTGGACCTGTTCAGCGTCATGCTGCGCCAGATCGGCGCCCACATCCAGAAGCAGCAGCTGGCCGACGCTGTGAAGGTGCTCATCGAGGGCGATGGCAATGACAACGCCGCTACTCAGTACACCATCGGCACCAGCCCCATCTCCGGCACCAAGGGCACTCTGGGCTACGACCAGCTGGTGGAATTCTGGGGCCAGTTTGATCCCTACACCATGGACACCATCCTCTGCTCCACCGGCACCATGACCAAGCTTTTGAAGGTGCCCGAGCTGCAGAACCCCCTGACGGGCCTGAACTTCCAGGGCACCGGAAAGCTGACCTCCCCTCTGGGCGCCCAGCTGCACCGGACCTCCGCCGTTGCCGACGGCGTGATCATCGGTTTGGACAACCGCTACGCGCTGGAGCTGGTGCGGGCCGGTGACGTGCTGGTGGAGTACGACAAGCTCATCGACCGCCAGCTGGAGCGGGCCGCCATCACCTCCATCTCCGGCTTCGGCAAGATCTGCGACGGCGCGGCCAAGGTGCTGAACGTATGACGCTGAACGATCAGGTTCTGAATCAGGCGGAGCTGCTGGCCGGGGAAATGGATGAGCGGCTGCGGCTGCTGTGCGCCGTTGCGGAGAAGCAGCTGTCCCGGCAGCTTCGGGATGGGGTCACTCCGGAGGACATCCGGGAGGACTTCGTGGCGGCGGCCAGCCTGCTGGCCTGCGCCCGGTGGAGCCGGGGGCAGGACATTCAGGAATTCCGGGCCGGCGATCTGACGGTGAAAAAGGGACAGGCCGGGAATCCGGAAGGGGAGGCGCTGGCCTTGTTGGCGCCCTACCTGAAACCGGGCTTCGCTTTTCTGGGGGTGTAGCGTGAAGAAGACGATGGAAACCCTGATGGCCCGGTGGGGTACGGACATGACCATCGTCAGCGGTGAGGAAATTAAGACCGTCCGGGGCTTTTTCCGGGCGGTCAATTCCAAAAGCTGGCAGAATATGGAAAGCGTGGTGTCCCTGCTGGGAGAAATCTCCCGGGGACAGTATGTGTACTTAGGGCCCGCGGATGTGGCGGCGCGGGAGGGGGACACCCTGAATCTGGGAACCAAATCCTACCTGTTCCGCCGGGTGGAAGCCTATTATTTCGGAAACCGGCCCATCTACCTCTGGGGGCTGTGCGTGGAGAAGGGAGTCAACGATACATGGGGTACTCAATCCTCGAATTAGTCCTGCGGCGGCTGCGGCAGGCGGGGTTCCGGGCGGACGCGGCCTACCCGGGCCAGAAGTACCCTCAGATTGGGGAGACGGTGGCCACCGCCCACATCGAGAAGGTGGACCGGGCCAATCTCACCGTGACCATGGAGGTCAGCATCATCAGCCCCGCCGCCACCGGCGGCACCGCCTGCGAGGTGGAGGCCCTGCGGGCCACGGAAATCCTGCGCTGGGCGGGAGCTGTGTGCGTCCAGAATGGGTGTACCTATGACGGCGTGTCCCAGGTGTATGTGGTCAGCATCCTCGCCACCTTCACCGGCACCACCGATGCCGATGCCTGCGTCATCTGGCCCGGGTTCTACTGCTATGTGGACGGGAGCTTACAGCGGTTCGCCACCAATATCCGCATCGAGGAGGTCACCGGGCGGCAGGTGGAGTTCGCAATGGGAGAGGCGGCCCCCGCCGGGGTCAGCGAGGGCTGCCGCTACTGGAACATTGAGCTGGAAGAGGTGATTCCCGCCGGCTCCGCCGTCAGCGCCGAGCCGGGACGGGAGTTTACCATCCGGCTCATCACCGATGAAAAAACGGAGGAATTTGACCGGTGCGTCTGGCAGACCACCAGCCGGGAGTACAGCAAGGAGGGTCTGCGGCGGATTCACAGGGGCGTGGCCCTTGGGAGAAAGGAGGTAACGGATGGACTATCTTAGCTACAAAACCTTCGTCTGGCCCCAGAATCCCCACACCTATGTGGAGAAAACCAGCCGGGAGCCCCAATATGAGACGGTGGATGGGGTGGCGTACTTTGACGGCATGGGAGACTTGAAGCGCACCATCACGGGCAGCGGCACCTTCTACGGCCCCACCGCCTATTCGGACTTCAAAAGGCTGCAAAAGCTCTTCGAGGACAAGACCGCGGGAAATCTGGAGCACCCCATTTGGGGCATCCGGTACTGCTACTTCACGGGGCTGGAGCTGACCCAGGAGCCGAAGGAGGACGTGGTCAGCTACAGGTTCACGTTTACCCAGGCCCTGACCAACGGCACGGTGCCGAAGTGAGGATGCTGTAGGGGCGGGTCACTGACCCGCCCGTCCGCGAATGCGTCTCGTTCTCCGGGCGGCTGTCGCCGACGGGAGGGTCAATGACCCTCCCCTACAGTTTTTTGCGGAAAAAATGTTTAACTTCCTGCAAACCTGCCCATAATCAGCCTCGGAGGTGCTTATTTAATGAGCGACAACAAACGTTCCCGCCGCGGCGGTCAGGGCTACTACATAGCCCTGATCCTGTGCGCCGCAGCAATCGGGATCACTGGCTATGTGTACTACAGAAACGCCAATCAGGCAGAACCGGTTTCTCTGGAGGAGACGGTGGCGGAGGTGCCCGCGGTGATTGAGGACGGGGTGGATGTGCCCGCCATCGCCACCCAGCCCGCCCCCAAGACAACCCAACCGGCGGCTACAGAGGAAGCCACCACCGCTCCCACGGAGAAAAAGCCCCTGAAAACCATGTCCCCGGTGTCGGGAGACTCGATTTTCGGCTATTCCATGGAGGCCCTGAGCTACAACCAGACCACCCGGGACTGGCGGGTTCACAACGGTGTGGATCTGGCGGCGGAGGCTGGAGCGGAGGTGAAGGCTGCCGCCGATGGGGAGGTGTACACCGTCTTTGAGGACGATGCCATGGGCACCACCGTGGTCATCCGCCACGCTGACGGATATACCACGAAATACGCGTCCCTGGCAGAGAACGTTTCCGTCAAGCCCGGGGACCCTGTTACCATGGGGCAGGTGATCGGCTACGCTTCCGACTCCGCCATCGTAGAGAGCACATTGGGGGCCCACGTCCATTTCGGCGTGACCTGCAATGATGTGCCGGTAGACCCGGCGGAGTTTTTAGCAATTGGCAGTTGACAGTTTTCCTCCCAGATTTGACCGCTTCCTATATTTTTAGGGAGCGGTCTTTCTATGCCTTCCCCTTTGGGGAAGGTGGATCGCCGAAGGCGAGACGGAAGAGGATTGTACGATTTTGCCCGACTGCACTGTATTTGCACAATGGTACTGCCCCTCTTCCGACCTCGCTAACGCTCGGCCACCTTCCCCAAGGGGGAAGGCTTTGTATAGCGTGCCGAAAACGGATAGCATAATTTGTCTGTTTTGTACAGGAAATCATCTGTCCTTGGGGGAAATTACACAATTTTGCAATCTGACGAAAATAAGCGTTGCATTAGCCGCTGCTTTCGTGTATAATGTCCGTATTGCGGTGCTTGCACCCTTACCAAGCTGTGGGGAAGGCTGCCCTTCCCGAAAGGAGTATTTGACCACTATGTATACTGTTAATTCCATCCGTAACATCTGCCTGCTGGGCCACAGTGGTTCCGGCAAAACCGCCCTGGCGGAGAGCTTACTGTACATGACCGGTGCCATCGACCGGATCGGCAAGAATGCCGACGGCAACACCGTTTGCGATTACGACCCCGAGGAGATCAAGCGCCACATCTCCATCTCCACCTCCGTGGTGCCCCTGGAGTACAAGAACATCAAGATTAACGTTCTGGACACCCCCGGCGCTTTTGACTTCTCCGGCGCCGTTATGGAGGCTCTGCGCGCCGCCGACGCCGCCATTTTGGTGTGCTCTGCCAAGGACGGCATCACCGTGGGCTTTGAGAAGGCCTGGAAATACTGCGAAGAGCGCAATATGCCCCGGTTCGTCTACATCTCCAAGGTGGATGAGGATCACTCCGACTACAACGCCACCTTCGAGGCCCTGCGTGCCAAGTACGGCAACAAGATCGCTCCCGTGGTGGTGCCCATCTGGGACGCCAGCCATAAGGTCACCGGCATCATCGACGTGCTGAACAAGCGGGCCTATGAAATGAAGAACCTGAAGCGGGTGGAGATCGAGGTCCCCGAGGACAAGCTGCCCGTTATCGAGGAGTTCAACGACGCTCTGAAGGAGGCCGTTGCCGAGACCGACGAGGCCTTGATGGACCGCTTCTTCGAGGGCGATGAGTTCACCTATCGCGAGATGCTGGACGGCCTGCACACCGGTGTGGAGGAGCTGAGCCTGTTCCCCGTGCTCTGCGGCTCCGGCGTCACCTGCCTGGGAAGCCTGATGCTGATGGATCACATCATTGACCTGCTGCCCAACCCCGCCGAGGGCAACTACCACAAGGCCACCAATGCCGACGGCGAGACCGAGGAATTTGTGGTTTCTCCCGGCGGCGTGCCCTCCGCCTTCGTGTGGAAGACTGTCTCCGACCAGTACGGCAAGTATTCCTTCATCAAGGTGCTGTCCGGTGAAATCACCTCCGACACTACCCTGGTCAACGCCCGCACCGGCGAGACCGAGAAGCTGGGCCGTCTGTACACCATGTGCGGCAAGAAGGCCACGGAAGCCAAGGTCCTGGGCTGCGGCGACATCGGCGCCATCGGCAAGATGGACAAGGTCAAGACCGGCGACACCCTGTGTGACCCCAGAAAGGTTGTGTCCCTGAAGCAGATTCCCTACGCTCCCGCCTGCTATTCCATGGCCATCGCTCCCAAGACCAAGGGTCAGGAGGACAAGGTGGGCGCGGGCCTGAACCGGCTCAACGAGGAAGATCCCTCCTTCCATCTGGTGAACAACGCCGAGACCAAGCAGCTGGTGCTGTCCGGCCTGGGCGACCAGCAGCTGGATGTGCTGGTTTCCAAGCTCAAGAGCCGCTTCGGCGTGGACGCGGTGCTGCTGCCCGCCAAGGTTGCCTACCGTGAGAAGATCAAGAAGACCGTCCAGGCCCACGGCCGTCATAAGAAGCAGACCGGCGGCTCCGGCCAGTTCGGCGACGTGTGGGTGCGCTTCGAGCCTCAGGACGAGCAGGACGACCTGATCTTCGCCGAGGAAGTCTTCGGCGGCTCCGTGCCCAGAAACTTCTACCCCGCCGTTGAGAAGGGCCTGCAGGAAGCCGTTCAGAAGGGCCCCCTGGCGGGCTATCCGCTGGTCGGCCTGAAGGCCGTGCTGTACGATGGCTCCTACCATCCCGTGGACTCCAACGAAATGGCCTTCAAGATGGCGGCCATCCTGTCCTACAAGGAAGCCATGCCCAACGCCAACCCCACCATTCTGGAGCCTATCGGCGCCCTGTCCGTCACCGTGCCGGAAGCCTACGTGGGCGACGTCATGGGCGACCTGAGCAAGCGCCGGGGCCGTCCCATGGGCATGACCCCCGACCACGACGGCAACACCGTCATCGAGGCCGAGGTTCCTATGGCGGAAATGGGCAGCTACGCCATTGACCTGCGGGCCATGACCCAGGCCCGGGGCAGCTTCACTCTGGAATTTGTCCGCTACGAGGAAGTGCCCAAGGCCAATCAGGCCAAGATCATCGCTGACGCGAAAGAGGAAGGTTAACGGTAAAAAACAGACAGCCGCAGGAGCAATTCCTGCGGCTGTTTTGGCGTATGGAAGTCGAGTTGACAGTTGACAGTGAACAGTTGACAGTTATGGTATCCCTTCGGGATGATTGAAAAAAGCAGGCAGAACGTTACCGAGCAAAACCCAATGGTGTAACGACTATTGCCTGACTTCGTAACGCATTGTCTGCGGCGACTCGCCGCAACCACCACCCATAGACAGACAGACGGGAGGTGGTTGCCATGACTTTGACGGAAGTTCTGGAACTTCTTACATTGTTAGCCGTCGTCATTTTCGGAGTTATCGAAGTAACGAAGAAATGACCGTCCCCCTGTAAAGGAAACGGCCAATCTTCACCTAGCACCTGTGGTTGAGCCGTGACCGTTACCGCGGCCGCTGCCCGAACTGCCTTGGGGGACTGACACTCCCCCAAGTTCTTTTATATGATAGCACAGGCCGGGACGAAAGTCAACAGCCCCGTAAGTAATCTGACCGCTTCCCCATAAAGGGAAGCGGTTGTTTTTAGGAATAACTGTCAACTCAGCCCAGCACAGTTCCGTCGGGCTTGAACAGGGGCAGCTTTTCCAGGTAAATGAGGTCTTTCCGGTCCTGGGCATCGCCCTCGGCCAGAATGGCCATCCGGCCGCAGATCTCGCCGCCGGCCTTTTCAACCAATGCTTCCAGCGCCCGCAGGCTCTCGCCGGTGGAGATCACGTCGTCCACAACCAGAATCTTCTTGCCCTTCATGAGGGCCGCGTCGGCGCCGTCCAGGTACAGCTTCTGCTCCTTGGCGGTGGTGATGGAGTTGACGGTGACGCTGAAAATGTCCCGCATATACAGCTTGGGGCCTTTCCGGGCCAGGATGTACTTTTTGTCCCCGGCCTGACGTGCCATTTCGTGGGCCAGCGGAATGCCCTTGGCCTCGGCGGTAATGATGTAGTCGTACTGAGGGGCGCGCTTCAGCAGCTCCCGGGCGCAGGCCACGGTCAGCTCCTGATCGCCGAAAATCACGAAACCGGCGATAGACAGATTCTCGTTCAGGGGGCAGATGGGCAGGTCTCGCTCCAGCCCCGCCACGGTCATATGATAGTACATGAGGACATCTCCTTTATGAATGCCTTCCCCTCTGGGGAAGGTGGATCGCCGAAGGCGAGACGGAAGAGGGCGGAACGGACTTTCATTAGCGTCCAGATTCCAGCGAAATGGTACTGCACCTCCTCCGACCTCGCTAACGCTCGGCCACCTTCCCCAGAGGGGAAGGCTTTTTCTGAATATAATTATACTATCCCGTCAAAAAATGTCAAGGCTGCAGGGTAGATCCGATGCCTATGCCGCCGATACCGAGCACGCCCAATGGTGTATCGATTACACACCAGCCCTCGTAACGCATTGTCAGCGGCGACTCGCCGCAGAAAAACCCCGGTGTCTGGGAGGACACCGGGGTTTTCCGCTTGGGGTTTGGAAAGAAGAGAGGTAGAAAAGAGGATCTACGTAAGGAAAGGAGGCGGCTCACGGCTTCCGCAACCTTTCTGTCTATAAAGTACCTGCCGGATTTGAACAGCCGATAACGGAATTGAAAACAAAATTCGACAAATCTATGAACACAGCCAGCGGCTGTGGGCAATGCGTCACGGGGCCGGGTGGTAGTCGAACATCCTTTGGGCCCCTCGGCCGGAGCTGCCTCATAACGTGATCTGTTCTGCCGCGTTTCTTTCAATCATCCAGAAGGGATACCATAACTGTCAATTGTCAATTCAATCCTTGGGCAAATACTTTTCCAGCTCGTCGTAATTAAAGGCCTTTCTCACCACGTCCCTATAGTAGGCATTGAAGGTCTTGCCGTTGTCGTCGTAGCGCCAGGGGGTCCAGGGGTTGCTGTAGCCGTAGAACACGGTGCGGCAGCCGTCGTGGATTTCCTGGAAGGTCTTCTGCTCCTTGGCAGAGGCCTTTGGGCTGAGGCACACGAAGCGCACCAGCGGCAGGCCGTCCAGAGCCTCGTAGCTGGTGACCTTGGTGTAGCAGATGTTCAGGTATTGCAGGCTTTCGCAGCCGGCCAGGGAGTCGATATTTTTGAGTTTCAGGCAGCTGGCCAGCTCCAGCCAGGTCAGCTTTTTGCAGTTTTCGAAGCCTACCAGCTCCGTCACCGCGCTGCCGGAGGCGATCATGACCTCCAGATCTGGCATTCCGCTGACGAAGCTCAGGTCGGTGAGGTACTCGTTGTGGCCAATGTCCATGTATTTGACGCCCTCGCAGTATTTCATGGGGCCGCAGGTGTCGTCGGTGACGTTGTACACCGCCCGGAGGGTGTCGTCATCGGTGAGCTGGGTGTAGCGGTTGTCCACACCGAAGTAGACCCGCCACACAACTTTTGGTCCCTCCCGGAAGTCCTCCCGGACCTTTGCCAGCACCTCGTAGTCAAAGCCGCAGTTGTCCAGCACCACCCGTTTGCAGCGATCCAGAATGGCCAGTGCACGGCGCAAATCGGCTTCGCCGTCGTTACCAATGGTCTGGTTTTTGTAGATAATCTCCTCGTCGGTGGTGCTCAACGACTTGCCGAAGAGGGTGAAGCTGTAGTGGAAGGTCACGTTGGGGGCGGCGTCCTGTAAGCGGGCAACGCTTTCCATGCTCAGGCCGCTGCTCAAATTCACATCGGTGAGGCCCGTCAGCATTCCCAGCTTTTCGCAGGCCTCATCCATCTGATCGTCGCCCATGCCGGTTAAATCCAGCTCCGTGGTGGTGAGCGCTACGTTTTGCCCGAACAGAGACACACTGTAGTCCAGCGTCAGTGCCGGATAGGCCGCCAGAATGCCGTCAATCTGCTCTGGGGTCAGGTTCACCGAGGGCAGGGATACGGTGGCGAGGTTTGGCAGATATTGCAGATTCTCAAGAAGAATGTCGTAGGAGAAGCTGCCCGGCTCCAGCACCACGGACTTGGCCTTGCTGGACACCGACGTGCCGCCCAAATCCACGGTGTAGGTCACTTCCACCTTGGGGTGCTCCTGAATGTACTCCAGAATGGTGGCGTAGCAGGTGCTGCCGGACAGATCCACGCTTTTCAGGTTGGGGTACTGGTTCAGGGTGTAGATTTCCCCGGCGGACAGAACCAGGGTAAGGGTTTCGATGTCCTCCTTGGGATTGGTGGGTGCTTCCGTCTCGGTGGGAGGGGGCAGGGTGATGATCTCGGTGGGGTCGATGACGGCCTTCTTTTTTCCGCAGCCCAGGAGGGTCAGGCACAGGGCGGCGGCGCAGAACAGGCAGATGTATTTTCTGGACATGGGTATTTGCCTCCGGGGTGTTGTTAAGAGTGAAGAGTGGAGAGTGAGGAGTTAGGAGTGAGAAGTTAGGAGTTATATTAATTTATCGCCGAAGGCGATACCATCACTCCGCACTTCACACGCCACACGCTTCGCTCGGCGCTATTTCACCTGATTGTACCATAGATAATTGGGGAAATCAAGGAAACCGCAGCGAAAAAAGAACGGACAGCGGAAAAGCTGTCCGTTTTTGCGTTACTGCATCCCCTGCTCGTAGGCCTCGATCATTTTCTTGAACGTGTGACCCGTACGAACCCGGAGATTTTCCAGCGTTTTGTCTACCACTTCCCCGGTGGAGAGCTTGATTTGCAGGTGCAGGGTGTGGTCATTTTCCGGGGTGGCGAAGATTTTGTCGATGTATTTATCGACGAATTCCTTGTTGATGATGCCGTCCTCCGCATCCTTCTGGGCATTGCGGAGGGTTTGGCGGATGATATCGATCTTGCGCTGAAAGTTGGCGGCGCTGTCGCACTGGGCGGTCAGCTCATCCAGTTCCGCCTCTGCGGCTTCCAGCTCGGCGGTACACTGGGCGTTCATGGTGAGAAAATCCCGGTCAGACAGCGCCCCCTGGGCGTTGAAGGAGAGCAGCTTCTGCTTTTTCTTCTGGACGGTGTCGATGGTGCACCGGAGGGTTTTCATCCGCCGGGTCAGGCTGTCGCCCTGATGGAGCTCCTTGTACATCTGGATATATTCCTCGATCAGGGCTTCCAGCTGGGGCCTCGCCAGCCGGAACACCTCCAGCAGCAGGGGCTTCAGTTCGCTTTCATAGACGGCAAAAGAGGGGCAGGCATCGGCCCCGTTTTTGATTTTCCCGGAGCAGACCCAGCGGGAGTTTTTGTTGCCCTGCTTGTCGGTGGACTCCCGCCGGTAGTAGGCCGCGCCGCAGTGGGTGCAGTACAGCTTGCCGGTGAGGAGGTTGGCGTGGTTACAGATGCCCTGCCGGTTTTTCACATCCTCGCTACGCTTCTTTAACACCGCGTTGGCGGCGTCCCACACCTCCTCGGAGACAATGGCGGGGACGATTTCCCCGGTTTCGTCCTTGAACATGACCCATTCCTCCGGGGGAAGGAATTTCTGCTTTTTGGTAAACAAATCCACCACTTTTACCTTGTTGCCAACGTAGTAGCCCTTGTACTTGGGATTGGCGATGAGGCCCGACATGGTGGTGTGGGCGATTTTTTTGCCGTTGTGGTTACGGTAGCCCTTCTCCCAAAAAAAGGACTCCAGCTGCTTCATGGAGTAGTCCCCGCTGGCGTACAGGGCGAACAGCTCCCTTATCATGGGGGCTTCGGTTTCGTCAATCACCAGCCGGCCCCCGTCCTTGACGTAGCCGAAAATCCGGCTGTTGCCCAGTACCACGCCCTCCCGGATGGCCTGCTGGTGACCGAATTTCACACGGCTGCTCAGCTTGCGCAGCTCGTCCTGGGCAATGGAAGACATGATGGAAAGCCGCAGCTCACTGTCCTCGTCCAGGGTGTTAATGTTGTCGTTCTGGAAAAACACCCCCACGCCGCAGGAAAGCAGCTGCCGGGTAAACTGGATGGAATCCAGGGTGTTTCTGGCAAAACGGGAAATTTCTTTGGTGATCACAAGGTCGAATTTGTCCTGGGAAGCGTCGTCGATCATGCGGTTGAAGTTCTCCCGTTTTTTGGTGGTGGCGGCGGACAGACCCTCGTCAATGTAGCCCGGCACGAAGGTCCAGTGGACGTTTTGTTTGATGAGATCCTCGTAATAGGTGATCTGGTTGCCCAGAGAGTTCAGCTGTTCGTCGCTTTCGCTGGATACCCGGGCGTAGAAGGTCACCCGCAGGGGGAGGTCATAAATCGAGCGGGTTTTCAGCTGCTGGCGGATGGTGTGAATGTCCATGGGGCGGCTCCTTTGTTCACTGTATCATGATTAATATGATTGTAATACAGAATAACGAAAAAAGCAACGGGAAATTGGAGGGAAAATCCTAGCGGATGCTGCTCCGCTTTCGCTGGACGATGCGAATCTGCATTTTTCGGTGCTCGTCGGGGGTGAGCAGACCCTCTTTCAGAAGGTAGTTGTTGAAGTAATTCAGATAGAGCCGTTCTATGTCGGCGCTTAGAATCTGCTGGCTCAGCGGTGGCTTTCGCTCCATTTTGGGGACCTCCTGTGGCACTTGATAACAGGATTATGCCCGAATTTCTGTACAAATACTTCTGAAAATCTCGCATTTTTATGTCGTGGAGAAGATGTATTACACAAGCGTATTGTGTATTCGCATTACACAATTGGAATATGCAAACAGGTTGCGTATACACATGCGGTTGCACATACACACAATGATACGTATGCGTATGCGCTGTGAAAAGTGGACATAAGGACAATGAAAAATAGTATAAATTGAATAAATAAGGCGGTCACCGGACCCTGATCAAATCAGGGTCTGGTGGCGCAGGCATCGGCAATGCCCATCATATCGCTCAGATTACGGCGATAACCGTCAGTCCCAGAGTAATGACGAGCCCCAAAAAGGGGGTAGCGCGTGGCGTGGATGGCATATTTGTAGATGGTCTGTACGGATACGGTTGGGTTGTATCGGTAGTAGTCGGCATATAGTCCCAGTGTATAGGCGGCCTGAATGCTGCCATAGGCGGGGATTCGGCGGCCGGTAGGACCGACAATGATACGGCTGACAGCCGCCAGCGTGGTTTGATTCATTTTGTGTTGTTACCTCCAATGCTTTGGTTACACATGGCGCCTTGTGTTTGGGGTTATTATACCTCTTGACATACGCATTGTTCGATCAGTTGGATTTTCGCTTTGTTTTCGGTAATTTTGATCTATTGTTTTCCCAAAACTTCGGTTTATCAGAATCGGTAAATTTGGGATTTATTGGGAATCCAGGGATTAGCAAGCACTGGCTGGACGAAATCCTCCAGCCCTTCAGGGGCTTTGCCCCTATGACCCCATTCTCCGGCTGGGCCGGAGTTGCCGCGCAATCGCCTGACGGCTCGAAGGCCTTCTTTGTTTACATAACACCATCCATGCTGGGATGATTTCGGAAAATTGTGTAATCCGTTCCGTTTCCCGGGAATTTCTTCCGGCGGGGCCCTCCAATTGGCATCAGAACATGCGGTATTTTCAAGTTTTTTGTTCCAATTTCGGCGTATTTACCAATGATTCCCCTCTCGATTGGGCAATAATCTGAAAAACAGAGAAATGTTTCCTATGCACAGCGCAAGATTGACGAATAAAAATTACAGCAGTATAATAATGTCGAAAATTGTCGATATTTGGAAACGGAAGAGATGTGATCCGGCAATTCGCTTGCCGGCTTTTCTGATTAGGTGATACAGAAAAAAGAGAGGTTCCCACATGAAAAAAGTAACTACCCGGTGGCAGCTGGTGATCTATGACCTGCTGATATTATTTGCGGTCGACCTGCTGCTGCTGGTGTTTTATCAGGGGAAAGAGAAGCTGCCCCTGGACAGCGTCCTGATTCATGCAGCCATCGGCTGCGTCTGCATTTTTACCATGCGAATCCTGGGCGGTATTTATCGCCAGATCTGGCGCTATGGCGGCATTCAGTGCTATATGCGCCTGCAGTTGACCGATGGTCTGGCGTTTCTGATCCTGTTTGCCTTTGAGATGCTCCTGCGGTTCTTTACACCCATCAAGCAGATTACCTTCACAAGGCTTCTGTCCATCTCCTGCATCAATTTGCTGATATCTCTGGCCATGCGGATGGTCTACCGCTACTGCTTCAAATGCGGAACCGCCGACACCCCCATGGGCAAGTTCCTGCGGTGGCTGTTCCACCTGTTTACTGGCGAAACCCTGGTTGCCACCGAGTCCGTCAGCCGCATTAAAATTGCCATCATCGGCGCGGGTCGTGTGGGCGTGACGCTGGCAGAAGAATTGCTGAGCAACCCCAACGCCCTGTACACCCCCCGGTGCTTCATCGATGTGAATACGGAAAAAGTCGGTCGTGAGATTCACGATATCCCGGTGTTGCTGGAAAACGAAACCACCCTGGAAGATCTGCGAAAGCATGAGGTGCAGGAGGTTGTTTTTGCCATCGGCAATCTGTCGGACACCAAGCGCCGGGAGCTGTACGCCGCCTACACCGAGGCCGGCTACAAAATCAAGGTCTACGACTACCCGGTGATGCAGACCGCCGGAAGTAAGCGGTATCTCCGGGATTTTGACATCGAAGAACTGCTGTTCCGCAAGCCCATCGCGGTGAACAACGAAAAAACCGCCGCCTACTACCGCGGCAAGGTGATCCTCATCACCGGTGGCGGCGGGTCAATCGGCTCGGAGCTGTGCCGTCAGCTGGCAAAAATGGAGCCGAAGCAGATCGTGATTCTGGATATCTACGAAAACGGGGCATACGATGTCCAGCAGGAGCTGCGCATCGCCTACGGCGGCAAGCTGGACTTGCAAATCGAAATCTGCTCCATCACCCACGTCAAGGCGCTGGAGCAGGTGTTCAAGACCTACCGGCCCCAGATCGTCATCAACGCCGCCGCCCATAAGCATGTGCCCCTGATGGAGAATAACTGCATCGAGGCGGTTTACAATAACGTGTTCGGCACCTGGAATCTGGTGAACCTGTGCGAAAAGTACGCTGCGGAGCGGTTCATGATGGTGTCCACGGACAAGGCGGTGAATCCCACCAACGTCATGGGCGCTACCAAGCGGATGTGCGAGATGATCGTGCAGAGCGCCAGCGTTTGGGGCACTACGAAGTACAGCGCCACCCGGTTTGGCAACGTCCTTGGCTCCGCAGGCTCGGTGATTCCCCTGTTTAAGCGGCAAATCGCCAACGGCGGCCCCATCACCCTGACGGACAAGCGGATCATCCGCTACTTCATGACCATTCCCGAGGCCAGCCAGCTGGTGCTGGAATCCGGGGCCATGGCCCATAACGGCGAGCTGTTCGTGCTGGACATGGGTCAGCCGGTGCGGATTCTGGACTTGGCCGAGAGCATGATCCGGCTGTCCGGCGTCAGCGGCATCGAAATCGTGGAGACGGGCCTGCGCCCCGGCGAAAAGCTCTATGAAGAGCTGCTGGTGAAGAACGAGGAGCTGGACAAGACCGAAAACAGCCTGATTTTCATCGAGAAGGATACACCCCTGCCCAAGGAAGACGTGGAGCAGCGGCTGCGGATTCTGGCCGCGGCTGTGGACACCGGCAGCGACGATGTCGTCCGTCGGGCTCTTAAAAAAGTTGTTCCCACCTACCGCTCCCCGGAGGAGGTCAACGCCAAAGCCGACCAGGCGGAGGAAATGAAACGGAAGAAGGAACCTGTGGAGGTGTGAAACCGCTGCGGGATTCAACATACCGAGGAGGAAATTGTATGGAAAGATCCTGGATCTTGAACAAATCGGTGTATATCCGATGGTTTTGCATTCGCCTGGGAATGGTGCTATTTGACATCTTTGCGGTGAATTTTGCCTACTTCATCGCTCTGATCATTCGGTTTTATGTCAACTTTGAGATCAACGAATGGGCGGTACGTTATATCCCCGCATTCCGGACTTTTGCGCCCTGGTACACCGCGGCGTGCCTTGTGATCTTCGGCGCCTTCAAGCTGTACAACAACCGCTGGAAGTATGCGGGACTCAACGATATGAATCGGATTCTGCTTGCGAACCTGGCCACCTTCGTGGTGCAGGTTGCAGGCTCCGTGGTGTTCGTGCTGAGAATGCCCATCACCTACTACGCCATCGGCGGCGTGATTCAGCTCTGCCTCATCGCTGCCAGTCGCTTCTCCTACCGGCTGTTCCTGATGGAACGCAGTCGGGTGCGTAGCCTCAGAAAAGGGACGTGCATCCCCGTGATGATCGTGGGTGTGGGCGAAACCAGCCATCTGGTGCGCCGCCATCTGGAGCGTGATACAGAGAACGCCGCCCATCCAGTGTGCCTGGTGGACTTCCGGGGCGAGGAATTCGGCAATATGCTGGAGGGGTTGCCCGTTATCAGTGGTGTAAATGAAATTGCCGATGCCATTAAAAAGTACAGCATTGAGTGTGTGATTTTGGCGGACACCACCATGCCTAAGGATGTACGGACCGCCATACGGGATATTTGCACCGAATTGAATGTGGAGGTGCAGAATTTTGCCGGGTACTTCCAGGATGCCCGGGGTGCTGTGACGCTGCGCAATCTCATGGAGTACACCAAGGGCGAAGTGGAATTGGTGATTAATGGCAAGAGTCAGCAGTTCGCCAACGGCGAACAGGCGGTGATGTCCGTCACCGGGAAATATGTGGTCAAATCCGTCTGCGCCAAAGAGAATCGTCTGGTGGTGGAGCTGCAAAAGGATATTCTGGTTCCCAACGATGTGAAGGAAGAGTGGGTACAGACCTACGAAAAGCAGACCGGCGAGGACATCAGCTTCTTCTAAGCGGCGAGTCGCCGCTGACAATGCGTGCACAGGCTGGTGTGTAATCGTTACGCCATAGGGCATGGCTCGGTATCGGCACTGTCCTAAGATCACGATTTACAAATCGTTGTCCCCGAGAGAATCAGGGAATCGAGGTAGAAATATGTACACGAGAAAAGACGATATAAAGCCCTTTGAAAATAGAATCTGGCTTGCGTCGCCTACCATGCACGGCGACGAGCTGAAATATATGATGGAAGCCTACGAGACCAACTGGATGTCCACCTTAGGTGCGAATATCAACGAAGTGGAGCGGATCGCGGCAGAAAAGGCGGAGGTCAAGTACGCTGTTGCTCTGTCCTGCTGCACGGCGGCATTACACCTGTGCGTGAAGCTCGCTGGTGAGCGGCTCTATGGCAAGCCCGCCATGGGTCACGGCGCGGTGGAAGGCAAGCGGGTGTTCTGTTCCGATATGACCTTCGGCGCCACCGTAAACCCGGTGGTCTACGAGGGCGGCATCCCGGTCTTCATCGACACGGAGCGGGATACCTGGAACATGGATCCGGTGGCGCTGGAAAAAGGGTTTGAAATCTATCCCGAAGTGAAGCTGGTGGTTGTCGCCCACCTCTACGGCTTCCCCGGAAAAATCGATGAGCTGAAAGCCGTCTGCGACAAGCACGGCGCGCTTCTGATTGAGGACGCCGCTGAATCCATGGGCGCAACCTACAATGGTAAGCAGACCGGCAGCTTCGGCGACTACTCCGCGAT
This sequence comes from Clostridiales bacterium, assembly GCA_022786965.1. GTDB lineage: Bacteria > Bacillota > Clostridia > Oscillospirales > Oscillospiraceae > Faecousia. The sequence goes on along the minus strand of JALFXH010000107.1, from coordinate 9,606 downwards.
TTCCTTCAACGGAAACAAGATCATCACCGGCTCTTCCGGCGGGTGCCTGCTGACCAACGAGCTTGAAGTAGCGAATAAAGCGAGGAAATGGTCAACCCAGGCCCGGGAAAACTCCCCATGGTACCAGCACGAGGAGGTGGGCTACAACTACCGCATGAGTAACGTCATGGCGGGTGTTGTCCGTGGCCAGTACCCTTACCTTGAAGAGCATATTGCCCAGAAAAAGGCGATTTGGGAGCGTTACCGAGAGGGCCTCAAGGGACTGCCCGTCCAGATGAACCCCTTTGAGGAGAACAGGGCGGTGCCCAACTACTGGCTATCCGCCATGATCATTGACCAGGAAGCCATGTGTAAACAGGTTCGAAACGACACCCAAGCCTTATATACCCCCGAGCATGGCAAGAGCTGTCCCACTGAGATTCTGGAAGCAATCTCCAGTATCAAAGCAGAAGGCCGCCCCATCTGGAAGCCCATGCACATGCAGCCTATGTTCTGGATGAACAGCTTCGTCACGGCCGCCGGTGAAGGCCGGGCCAAGACCAACGCCTACATTGTCGGCGGCGTGGAGGACGTGGGCGCGGATATCTTCGCACGGGGTCTGTGTTTGCCCAGTGATAACAAGATGACGGCCGAAGAACAGGCAGTCATTATTGAAGTCATTAAGCGTTGTTTTGAGTAAGGGGAACAAGAGATGGGAAAGAAGCATATTCCCTACGGTCCATATGAAAAATACTTCAAGCGTCCCATAGATTTATGTTGCGCTCTTGCCGCGTTGATCGTGTTCAGTTGGCTGTACATTATTGTAGCGATTCTGGTGCGCATTAAGCTGGGCAGCCCGGTGATTTTCAAGCAGCCCCGGCCCGGAAAGGACGAGAAGATATTTAATCTCTATAAATTCCGCTCTATGACCGATGCGCGGGACGAAAACGGCGAGCTACTGCCTGACGAAGTGCGGCTGACCAAGTTTGGCAGGACTTTGCGGGCTACCTCTCTGGATGAACTGCCCGAAGCCATCAATATAATCAAAGGTGATATGAGCCTCATCGGTCCCCGACCTTTACTTCTGGAGTACCTTCCCTATTACACAGAGAAGGAAATGCACAGGCACGATGTCAGACCTGGTTTGTCTGGACTCGCACAAGTGAATGGAAGAAATGCAATTAGCTGGGATCAAAAGCTCAAATACGACTGCGAGTATGTTTCAAGAATCACTTTTTTGGGGGACATAAAGCTGATTGCCCAAACGGTAATAAAAACTGTAAAGCGATCCAACATACAGGTGGGGGAAGGGTTCAAAGCAGGAAAGTTTATCGATCAACGAATAGAACGAATGAATATGAATAAATAAGGAAGAAATATATGGATGTTTCTATCAGGGCCTTCCGATTTGAGGATATCCCGCTGAAAATACGTTGGATTAATGATCCTGAAAATAATTTCTACCTCCACTACAATATTCCCCTAGAATATGAAGCAACCTGTGCGTGGTTTGCCAATAAGAATAATACAATTCGACATGATTGTGTAATTCTAGCGAATGAGATGCCTGTTGGACTGATTGGCCTGCTTGCTATTGATGAAGAGAACTCGAAAGCTGAATACTACATCAGTATGGGAGAGCAATCATATAAGCGTAAAGGTGTTGCCTCAAGTGCGACAAAAATTATCTTACGCTATGCTTTTGAAGAATTACGGTTGAATAAAGTTTATTTGAATGTCGACGCGGATAATGTAGCGGCTTGCTCTCTTTACGAAAAAAATGGCTTTCAAAAAGAGGGGGTATTCAGAGAAGATTTGTCGCGGCATGGTGTGCTGATTGATCGCATTAGATACGCTATTTTAAGAAGTGATTATCAAAGGGAGATAGTAGATAATGAATATTTTGATTCTCAGCGTAGGGACACGGAATAAGATTGTGCAATATTTTAGAAAGGCATTGGCTGGTAATGGTCTTGTCATTGCCACAGATTGCAGTGATATCGCTCCTGCCATTTATGATGCGGATAAATATTATATTGTTCCGCGGATGACTGCTCCTGGGTATCTGGATGTGATTCTGGATATTTGCAAGAAGGAACAGATAACGGGTGTACTGTCCTTGATCGACCCTGAACTTTCTTTGCTGGCAGAGCATACTGCTGATTTTGAGGCTGTGGGAACCACCGTAATCGGTTCCGCCTATGACCTGTGCGAAATGGCACTGGACAAGTTCCAGATGTACGGCTGGCTGGTGGAGCATGGCTACAATTGCGCCAAGTCCTATATGGATAAGGAGACTTTTTTTGCAGATGTGGATGCTGGATTGATTCAGTATCCTGTATTTGTAAAACCTGCCGGAGGCAGTGCCAGCATCTCTATCTCCAAAGTTTATGACCGGGAGACGGTGGAGCTGCTGTTTGCCCATGAGGATGGACTGATGATTCAGGAGTTTCTGAATGGTCAGGAAATCGGTGCGGATGTGTACATCGATATGATTTCCGGTGACGTGGTGTCCATCTTTACCAAGAAGAAGCTGAAAATGCGCGCCGGTGAGACGGACAAGGCGGTTTCCTTCAAAGATGACAAGCTGTTTGCGCTGATTGAGAAGTTCGTCGGGGAAGCCGGGTATCGCGGCCAGATTGATATAGATATTTTTGAAATCAACGGAGAGTATTTTATTTCTGAGGTCAATCCCCGCTTCGGCGGTGGTTATCCCCATGCCTATGAGTGTGGTTGTGACCATATGAAGTTAATCCTGAATAATCTGAGTGGAAATGTGAATATCAGGAGCATAGGTGACTATGAAGAAGGCATCTACATGATGAAGTACAACGAAGTAATGATTAAAAAAATGTGAGGGAAGAACCGATGCGGGGAAAAATCCTTATTGTCGGCAATGTCACAGCGGGACCAGTACCATCATTATGAAAAGCCGTACATCTTCCTGCGAGATGTAGACGTGGAACCAATTATACTTGAATCAGAAGCAATTTTTGACAATCCGGGGAGATGGGTGAATACTCCTCGGGGGTGAGCACAGATATCTGATTGATCGCTTTTCAATGAGTTCTATCCGGTTCATAGGGTTATTGGCTTTGGCAAGACAAGTACAATACAGGTTTGGTTGGAGTGTAGACATGGATATCGTAATTATCGCGAATTTTTGTGCAGCGCTGGACAAGCCGACGAATAGCCGGTTTTCTTACATAGCGGATATGCTTACAAAAGAGAACGATGTGGAACTGATTGGATCTGCTTTTTCTCACGGAACCAGGAAAAAACGTGTATGCGATTTTTCCCGGTTTTCTTATAAGGTTACATTGATTGAAGAGCCGGGCTATAAAAAGAACATCTCCATTCAGCGCTTCCTGAGTCATAGAGTGTGGGGGAGGAATGTTTGCGAGTACATACGAAAGAGGCATAAGCCTGATGTGGTATACTGTGCCATCCCCTCTCTGACAGCAGCGTCGCTGGTCGGTGAGTACTGCAACAAAAATGGAATCAACTTTATTGTTGATGTTCAAGATTTGTGGCCCGAAGCATTTCAGATGGCAGTCGATATTCCTGTAGTGAGCACGATTGCGTTCGCTCCGTTCAAAACGGCGGTGAATAGGGCCTATGCCGCGGCGGATGCAATTATAGCGGTATCCCAGACCTATGTTGACAGAGCAAAAATGGTCAATACGCGCGCCAACAGTAGCGCCGCTGTATACATTGGCACCGATTTGAGTGTATTTGACGAAAATGTTCAGAAATATAAAACAATGCGTGACGATGGTGAATTCTGGATTGCCTATTGCGGTTCTCTGTCCGACAGCTATGATATTCCCTGTTTGGTGGATGCGGTCAAGAAGATGAGCAATCCAAAAGTGAAGCTGGTGGTCATGGGCAGCGGCTATCTGGAACCCAAGTTTCGGAAATACGCTCAAAATGCCGGGATAAACTCCGAATTCAGAGGATATATGCCCTATCCCGAAATGTGCGGACTGCTGGCATCCTGTGATGTGACGGTAAATCCGATCAAGGGAAAATCTGCGGCAAGCATTATCAACAAGCACGCAGACTATGCAGCCTGCGGTCTGCCGGTCATAAATACACAGGAAAGCCCGGAATACAGAAAACTGGTATCCGATTACAATATGGGCTTCAACTGCAAGAATGGTGATGCCGCAGATATGGCGCAAAAGCTGACGATGCTTATGAACAGCATGGAGTTACGGAAGGAGATGGGACGGAATTCCCGTCGCTGCGCTGAAGAGAGGTTTGATCGACAGACAACCTATCAGAAGATCCTCAACATGATCCAGAAGTAATATAGGAGGAAACATGAATATTTTATATCTATCTCACCTTGGTGGAGCATCATTTGCTGGACCAACATATAGTGTTCCAAAGCAAATTGATGCACAGTCTAAGATAGATAATGTATTCTGGTATAACGCAGTTCCGAAATCTCCCGATTTTTGGAAGAATATTTCCTATTATCACGATCTAACAGAATACCCGAAAGAATCCATTGACGCTCTGCCTGCGCCCTTTCATAAACCGGATATCATCGTTGTGGAGTGCTTCTACAACATGTTTCGCAGTCCGCTTATGCGGGAACTGATGAAAGGAGACACTCCTTATGTCATAATCCCGAGAGGAGAGCTGACGTGTCAGGCGCAGAAACGCAAAATGTTGAAGAAATCCATTGCCAATGTATTGGGATGCAAGCAATATGCACGCAAGGCTGCTGCAATTCAGTATCTGACAGAGCAGGAGTATATCGATTCGGGTGATGCCTGGAATCCAAAATATATCGTGATTCCCAATGGTGTTACATTTCCAGAAAGCGTAAAAACAGGTTTTACAGAGGATGGAATCAAATTTGTATCTATCGGCAGAATATCGCCATATCACAAAGGATTGGATCTGCTTATTGATGCGTGTGCAATGCTAAGAGAAAGACTGATAGAAGAAAACTGCAAGATTACAATCTGTGGACCGGACCAAGAGGGACAAGCTGAAGAACTGAAGCGAATTGTCGTTGAGAAGAGACTCCATGACATTATTACCTTTCAAGATGGTGTTTTTGGTGATGAAAAAAAACAGCTTCTTTTGGAAAGTGATGTCTTCTTGATTCCCTCCAGATTTGAGGGCCATCCAATGGCATTGATTGAAGCTCTGTCGTATGGGCTGCCCTGTGTTGCCACGACCGGATCTAATATGAGAAGAGAGATCGATACATACGGAGCTGGGTGGACTGCAGATAACGAAGCACAGTCGATCTGCGAAGCACTGCAAGCTGCGATTGATGCAAAAGAAAATTACATGAATATCAGCCAAAATGCAGTAGCTTTGTCAAAAAAATACGAATGGAACTCCATAGCAATAGAAGCACATACTTCTTTTGAGAAGTTGTTAAAAGGAGAAATCAATGAATAGTATTGTTTATCAGCTTTTGCGAGTCCTGCCTGATGAAGTATACATCAGACTCCAATATTTGTATGTCACGGGAAAAAAACTGAATTTAAGCAACCCAACGAGATACAATGAAAAACTTCAGTGGCTAAAGCTCCATGATAGGAAACCTGAGTACTCCATGTATGTTGATAAACATCTTGTGAAACAGTACATCGCAGATACTATTGGTAAAAAATACGTTATTCCAACTCTGGGTGTATGGGAAAATGCGGATCAGATTGACTGGAGCTCCCTTCCGGAGCAGTTTGTATTAAAGTGTAATCACGATTCCAAAAGTGTGTGCGTATGTCGTGACAAGCGGACTTTTGATATGGATTCAGCAAAGAAGAAGCTGAACAAACGGGTCAGGAAAAGCCATTTTGCCTATGGCAGAGAGTGGCCGTACAGGCATGTGAAGCCGGTCATCCTTGCAGAAAAATACATGGAAGATGAAAGCGGCGGACTTCGGGACTATAAAGTGCTGTGTTTCAATGGTATTCCGAAACTGATCGAGTTGCATCAGGGCCGTTTTACAGATCAGTATACGCAGGATTTTTACGACACCAATTGGGTGCGGCAAGACTTTAACCAGAAAGGTGAGAGCAATGCCGAAGTTCCGGCAGGTAAACCAGAATTCTTACAGGAAATGCTGGAACTGTCAGCAAAGCTTTCTCAGGGGATTCCGCACATCCGTGTAGACTGGTATTATGTGGATCACCAGCTTTATTTTGGGGAATTAACATTCTTTGATGCGTCTGGTTATGACGAGTTTGAGCCGGATGAATACAATGATGTGATTGGCAGTTGGATTAAGCTGCCGGTAGAGCAGTGAAGATTAGCACACTTGAAAAGATGAGAGGAATTCTATGTTTCTACTTCAAAGGTTGATCGGTGTTGGTGTCTACACTCTGTGTTTGGCTTGGTTTGTCTGGTCTATTCCGCAAGTAAAAGGTCTCAGAATTCATTTGGCAATGTATTGTTTCATACTTGGTTTGATGGGATTCTTTTACGTCCCGCTAAACGGATCTGACTTGGGACGGGTGCAATTGGCGATGATGTCGTATGCAGGTTGTTCTTGGGGGGAACTGGTTGACAGGATGCTGAACAGTTCATCCCCGATGGCGATACTTTACTATCGCCTTGTTGCAGGACTTGGGGATAAAAGAATGCTTCCGTTTGTGACTGCGATTCTTACTTATGGTTTTTGCTTTTCTTTGCTGGTGTATTCTCATAAACGATACCAATGCAGAAAAGCAGTAGTCTCATTGGCATTGTTTTTCTTTATGTCACGTGGACTGCTGATGATGACAATAGCAAATATTCGTACAATGCTATCGCTTTCCCTTGTAGCTTACGCTATCTATCTCTATTTTATCGAGCGCCGATCTTTTTTGAAATGTGCAATTGTTATGCTGATTGGAGCGCTGCTCCAAAATGTAGGTATGCTCGCGTCAATGCTCTTTGTTGCGTTTTATATAGTAAAAGGAGCAAAAGGAAGGAGTCGCATACTAACAGTTATTGAGGGAGCAATCGTGATTGGTATTGCAGCGGTGTACGGCCGTACATTTATTTTGGGTGCGGCTGAAAAAGGCTTAAAATATCTTTCTTACACGAAGGGTTTTTTCTATATCTGGGAGATGCTGCTGAGTTTAATGGTAATCGCGGCCTCTTATTTTATCATGCTGCAATATAGAAAGAGCTTTGAAGCGCATGCACTTGTGTCTGCCGCCGAAGGTGATGCACTCATGCAAAGCAGATCGTTAGTACAGTTTCAAGCATTCATCGCAGCAGTTTCTTTCGTACTCCTCTTTATAGAGTTCAATTCGGGGCTTCGGTTAAGCTGGCTTCTGACAATTCTGGATATGCCGATGATCGTAATCGTATTATCAGATCCGCAAATGTCTTCAGTTCGTAAAAAACAAATAAATGCGATATTATTTACAATCAGTATTATTATGCTGTTCGTTGCCTGTGCAAGAGGCGACTTGTGCAGTTTGAAATTTGCATAATAAATAGAAGATGGCACATGAATATTGAACAAAATGTAAAAAACGCTTCCAGGTGGTCGATACTAACTGAGCTGCTTTCAAAAATGATGTCTCCTGTTGTGAACATGATTCTGGCGCGGCTCATAACACCAGAAGCCTTTGGAATGGTTGCAACCATTACCATGGTGACAAGTTTTGCAGATATCTTTACCGATGCGGGATTTCAGAAATTCCTAATACAGAAAAAAGAAACCAGCCCGGATGATTTAGACCGAGACACCAACGTTGCGTTTTGGACAAACCTGTCCTTGTCGCTTGTTCTATGGTGGCTTATCTTCCTGTTCCGAGACAGACTGGCTGCCGGAGTTGGCAGTCCGGAATTGGGCAATGCCATTGCGATTGCGGCATTGTCTCTGCCACTAACCTCCTTTTCCAGCATCCAGATGGCACGCTATAGACGGGATTTCGACTTCCAAACACTCTTTTTTGCAAGACTGGTCGGTATTCTGGTGCCTTTGTTCGTCACAGTACCGTTGGCATTTCTTCTTCGAAGCTTTTGGGCTGTCGTCGTTGGCAATATCTCCGTAAACTTGGCCAATGCAATTCTGCTGACTGCCCGCTCACATTGGAAGCCAAAGCGATACTATTGCTTTTCAAGACTGAAACATATGATTTCCTTCAGCATGTGGACACTGATTGAGCAGCTGATGGGGTGGGCGAATCTGAATATCGGAATCTTTGTTGTGGGTAAATACCTGTCAGACTACTATCTGGGCCTTTATAAGACCTCAATGGCGATGACAAATCAGATATTGATGATTCTTGTTAACGCATTTTCTCCAGTTTTGTTTTCTGCTCTATCTAAGTTGACAGAAAACAGAGAAGAATTTTTAGACATGTATTATTCCATCATCAGAAAAACGGGTTTTATTGTTATACCTCTCGGTATCGGAGTGTTTGTATACAGGAAGCTCTTCACCTTGATCCTACTCGGCAGCCAATGGGCAGAAGCAGCTGCGTTTGTTGGGCTATGGGGTATACTAAGGGCATTAAACATTGTGTTTGGTCTCTTTAGCATGGAAGTTTTTGTTTCACTGGGAAAACCAAAATTTTCTGTTCTGACGCAGGCTTTGGAGCTTATTGTGCTGTTCCCGGTGCTGATGATCACAGTAAGGTTTGGCTATACGTCTGTCTATCTTGCCAGATGCGCAGTGGTGATTTGGTCAATGGCTGTAGAAATGCTGTTGTTGAATGTGGCAGCAGGAATTTCTGTTATTAAAACGTTCAAAGATACAGCACCGTGTTTTGTAGGTGCATGTATGATGGGATTCTTAGGAATGACGTTGCAAAGAATCAATTCCGGTGTTGCATGGAATTTTGTATCTGTCTTCATTTGCGTAATATTCTATTTTGCGATCATGTACATTTATCCATCTACAAGAGCAACCGAAAAAGAGCTCCTAAGAATGATAAAAAAATAAAAAGGCAGAAGACTCCGTAAATCCTTCTGCTTGCAGGTGTGTTCCTTTTAAAGAATAGATGGACGAGAGTATTGGTTGGAGAACACTAAGAATTTAGTAGATTCTGCCAATTGGAGGCATTTGCTGGTGAACTGCTCGCGGAGAAGTATCCACCGCGTCAATCAGCTAACAGAACATCGAATACTGCAGGCTTAAAATGATGCCACCCGGGCACATTCAGAACCCGGGTGGCAAGTTAGATTCAATTCTCCAGTGCCATACGAACTTTTTCTCGCCAGAGTACGGGAACGTCGTTGATAGTCATCAGACCAACCTTAATGCGTTTGACGTAGATATTAACCATTGTCCATACCTCCAATCAGTTCAGCAATTTCGCGGATTGCGTTGTACTGCTCTGCCAGCATCTCAGCCAATTCACAAAGAGCATCCTCCACTTCTGTTCCTTTATCTTTCGGTTTGAAATCGTCTGCATTCAATCCGAGTTCTTTTGCCATTTGCAGTTCAATGTTCGTCATTACACATTCACCTCCGCCAGAGCAATCAGGTATTCCACGCTGGATGGTACAGGAATCTGTACCGCATTTTCAAATGTCAGCGTTCCACCGGCCCCTACTTCAAAATGCTCCGGGAAATCTGCCATCAGGTCGGTAATGTCCGTAATGACAGCGTTATCCAGCGCATAGCGGGTGGTTACGCCGTCGGTAATGGTATCA
>JALFXH010000049.1 GCA_022786965.1 Clostridiales bacterium | reverse complement strand
ACGGTTCGGACAGGCAGCGGGTGTGGTCAGCGTACTGGTGTACAGCGTGTACGGCATCCTCATGCAGCCGGATACCATCCAGCTTATTTTGAAGCTGCCGGATGAAGCGTATTACATTGCAAATGTCATCATCGGCTGGGTGTCGCCCCTGAACCAGGCTACTTATCATATGCACAACTTCGGTTACGACAAGCTTCCCCGGCTCTGGCAATCCTATCTTATTTTCTTTGCCCTGGTGGTCATCCTTTATTTCGCTTCCATCAGAGCGGCCAAACGCTACCAGTTCACCTTTACCGGAACGGAGGGATAACCGTGGACAACTGCATAGAAGTCTTAAATGTCAGCAAGTCTTTCGGGGAAGAAAAAGTGCTGAAAAACGTGTCCCACACCTTTGAAAAGGGAAAGATTCACGGCATCGTGGGCAACAACGGTTCCGGCAAGACGGTACTTATGAAGTGCATCTGCGGCTTTCTCCGCCCAGATGAGGGTAAGATTTATGTCAACCATGTGGAAGTAGGCAAGGAAACAGACTTCCCGGAGGATATCGGCATCATCATTGAAACGCCGGGTTTTCTGCCCCATCTTTCCGGCTTCCAGAATCTAAAGCTGCTGGCATCCCTGCGGAAGATCGCCAACGACCACACCATCCGGGACACCATCCAGCTGGTTGGCCTTGATTCCAGCCTGAGAAAACCCGTGGGAAAATACTCTCTCGGTATGCGCCAGCGTTTGGGCCTGGCCCAGGCGCTCATGGAAGATCCCAGCCTGCTCATTCTGGACGAGCCTCTCAACGGCCTGGACAAAAACGGCGTTCTGCATATCCGGGAGCTTATCAAAAACCTCCGGTATCAGGGAAAGACCGTGATCCTGGCCAGCCACAACCAGATGGACATTGACGAGCTGTGCGATACGGTCTGCGAAATGGATGCGGGAATCTTAACGGTGGTGCGGTAAATGGAAAAGATACTCATTGCGGGAAATATCCGCAGCTATCACCCGGAGGCGGGGCCGGTTTCTCTGACCCTCGCCCCTGGGGACCTCTGCTATTTGCAGGGCAGCGAAAAAGCCTGCAACACCATGTTTGAAATGCTCACCGGGCTTAAAAAGCCGGATGAGGGTACGGTTGCCGTCCTGGGGCAGAATCCCTATACCATGCCAGAAACGGAACGGGCAGTCTTTCGCCGGGACCATATCGGGGCCGTTCCCAGGGGCAGCGGCTTCCTGCCGGAGCTGACCCTTTTGGAACAGGTGCGGCTGCCTATGGTATTGGCAGGATTCTCTCAAGAGGAAATCCGAACCCGTATCCGGAAAAACGCCTTTGGCTATCTGCCACTCCATGACCTATACAATCCTGCTGGGCGGTGCAGTCAGCGCACCCTTGCCCTTGCCGGGGTACTTCGGGCAAGGGTTATGGCTCCACCGATCCTGATCCTCAACGCCGCCTTTGACCATCTGAGTGGAAAGGATGCCGAACTTGTGTGGCAGGAGATGCAGGCAGTATTGGCGGAGAATCTTGCGTTTCTCTATCTGAGCAGCGCACCCGCTCCCAGCGATATTCTCTGGAGCGAAACAATGCAACTTTCCGGGAGGTAAGGAATATGAAAAAAAGAATCGTTTCCCTTCTACTGGCACTGTGCCTTCTCAGTGGCAACTGTCTAACCGTTTTCGCTGATGAGACAGAACCGGCCTCTCAGGAAAGCACTGCTGAGACCACGACAATAGAAACACAGCCCCAGACACAGCCCCAGGTCATTCTGGAAGAAATAACCCCTGCCCAGCCGCAGACCCAGCCAGCTTTGGCTCCGCAGAATGATCCTGAACCTCCCGCACTGAAGCAGGATTCTCTGGTCATTGATATGGACAGGCAATATCCCGGAATGGATAAGACCTACCGGGCGGGATATTCCGGCACGGTCTCAGAGGGGAAACTGCGGTTGGTTCTCCCTCTGCTGAATCAGGGCGGCCTTTCCGCTCCTATCAATGTAACGCTAAGTGCCGCATTTCTGACCGCGGAAGAAAAGGCATCCATTACATCTCAAAATCTGGATCTTGGGAATGGCCAGATCGTGGAGAATGTCTATCTGGCGGACTTTGAAATTTCCCTGCCGGATTCTGTGACACCCGGTTCCTACCCGGTAAAGATAACGCTAGATATTGGTGATACGGCACAGGCAATAGAATTGCCGCTTTCTCTGAATGTGGTAATTCCGCAGGCCGAAACACCTCCTACGCAGCCCAGTGAACCAACCGACCCCACCACGTCTACTGGTCCCAGCACCCCTACTGACCCCAGCACCCCCAGCGAGCCAACGGAACCCAGCGTTCCCCAGATTCCCACGGTGTTAGAGATTGACAGCAGCCACATCTACAGCGGCATGGATATGGCCTATGAGGACGGCTACCTGCCCCGGATCAGCGGCGGGGTTATGAAAATCGTTCTTCCCCTGAAGTGCAGTGGTTCTCTTTGGGGCGATAAGCTGGATACCTCTATTTCTCTGGATACTAGCGCCAGTTCTCCCTTCGTTGTGGAGAACTTCCGAAAGACTTTTTACTTAGAATCCGTAACCCCAAAGAACAGCGGTGAATCCCAGGAAGTTTATCTTGTAACTTATGAAATCCAACTCTCCGATGAACGTCGGAATGGCACATACCCTGTGGCCATTACCACTTCTGGTTTTGATGCCTCCGGCAACGATATAACTACCACTTTTACGTTGTACATTACCATTACCGACGGGAAGATCGAGAAGATCGCCCAGCCGGTAGTGGACACGCCCACCGCTGAGCCGGTGGTATATATCAGCAAAACCGTTCTGGAACCGGAAACCGCCCAGGCGGGGGACAGCTTTACCATGACGGTGACGCTGAAAAACTCCATCACCACCAAAAGCATTCGGAATATGCTGGTGACGGTGGACACAGGAAATGTCCTGATTAATCTGGAGGAGGACAGCAATATTTTCCCCATTGAGAAAATCGACAGGGGTGGGGAAGTGGAGCTGACTCTGCATTTCTCCACGGAGCCTGCCATTCCCTCCGGGAAATATCCTATCAGCTTCTCCTTCAAATATGACAGCAGCAAGACCCTGAACCTCAGTTCCAACGGTTCTACAGTAGTGGAAATCCAGCAGCCTGCCAATATGGAACTGGTCATGCCCCGGTTTGCGGATTCTGTCAGTGTGGGCGAAACGGTTCCTGTTTCCTTCCAGGTAATGAACATGGGCAGATCCTCCATGTACAATGTCCGCTGCACCGTATCCGGCTATGGCCTGGTGCCCTCTAATACCGGCTATATCGGCACC
>JALFXH010000083.1 GCA_022786965.1 Clostridiales bacterium | reverse complement strand
GACCCATCGTCCACCAGAATGACCTCATAATCGTCAAAATCCTGTGCCAGTACAGATTCCAGACAGGCCGGCAGGTATTTTTCAACATTATAAACCGGAATCAGGACGCTAAAGAATGGTTTTCTCATGATCGTATCTCCGTTTGATACACAGCCTAAAGCTTTATTAAAATGAATATATTGAGCACCCTAATGCCACTTTACATATTGCCTATACAGCCCATAGTCTCTCTGCCGAATCATCTCGTTCAGGCGCTGGTATTTGCCGGACTGGACTGTTGCGGGGAGGAATCGCTCCACCAAATCAGCGGTCAGAATAAAAACAGCTTCTTTTACCTTCTCCGGCACATTTCTGATTCTCTTTTCGTTCAGTTCAATCTGCCGAAATACCTTTTCCAGATAGGTCTGATCAGCAGGTAGATTCTGCTCATAATGTTCCCGCATCAGTAGCTCGATAACGTAAAACGTGTCGATGCATTTCGGCTTCTGTGAAAACGTATTTGATATGCTGTTTGGATTTGCGCGACGGTAGATATACACGGTCTGCGGGAGAACATAGGCTTCCGTCACCCGGGGATAGCAGAGGAAAGACATGGCAGAATCCTCAAACCAGAAGCCTTCCGGAAAAATCAGATTCTGAAAAAGCCTGCTGTCAAACACCTTCCCACAGGGAAAGCCGGTAAGATTTCCCAGAGCGGGTTCAACACGCTTTGCGCTTCCGGTCTTTTGCGGAATGACGATCTCTGACTCACTGTACATATCGAAGAAAGCCCCCTGGACAATCTGCGCGTGTTTTTCTTCCGCTGTATCCACAAGCGTTTCAATCGCATGGTCCGCAAGCATATCGTCAGAGTCAACAAACATGAGATACTTGCCGGTAATCGTCTCCAATGCCCTGTTCCTCGCACCGGAAAACCCCCTGTTTTCCTGATGAATCACCGTAACCCGGGGATCTGCGGCATAGGAATCCGCAATGGCACCTGTCGTGTCCACGGAGCCATCATCAACGATGGTAACGTGATATCGATACTTTGTTTTCTGTCCCAATATGGACTCCAGACACTGACGCAGGTATTTTTCAACATTATAAGCCGGCACAATGATTTGAAGCTCATAAAGGAATGGGCATTGCAGCTTGTTTTCCCGGATTGAGGTTCCCTCTGGCTTCGGAGAATAGTTTTGCAAAATTCTTTCCGCCTCGCAGACGTTCAGGGTGCTCACGTTGCTCAAACGGGATTGATTCAGCACATAGAACAGTTTTAGGAATAAGCGGTAAACCTTTTTTAACATGGCTTTTACATTCCGAGCACATTCCCGGAACGCTCTGATCATACGCATCTTTTTCTCACTTTCTGCCGCCTGTCTTCTCAGGCAGCGTTATCCGATTTTGCAATGTGATAGTCCCCGTCTGTCAGAAGTCTGGCAATTTTCGATCCCATTTTGCGCATACCCATCCTCCTCGGGATTGCCCCTCGCCTGACGCTGCTTCCACGAAGCAAGTCGTCCTGCCGCGGCAATAACCATGACCATTTTAATGCTTTTTTTCGAAAATTGCAAGGTTAAGTTGGACACCTACGATAGAAAACCGGATCAACAAGCTTTCCGAAGACGAATTTATCCCAAAAGGCAGATGAGGCGTTCCCGGCAGACACTTCGCGCAGTCGCAGCAAAACAGCCGCTGCCTTTTCACGGCAGCAGCTGTTGTGCTTGGATATTTGTCTATCTCAGAAGCGGAACGCAACCTTAAAGTCGCCGTATTTTCCGCTGGCGTAGTCAAAGGCGGTTTCCCAATCCTCCAGGTCGAAAACGTGGGACACAACGCCGTTGGTTTTCAGCTTGCCGTTTCCGATGTTCTCGATCACGAAGGGATAGGCGTAGGGGCTGAGGTGGGAGCCGAGGACGTCCAGCTCCTTCCGGTCGCCGATGATGGACCAGTCCATGGTGGTTGGCGCGCCGAATACGGAGAATTCCACAAAGCGTCCCAGCTTGCGGATCATGTCCATGCCCTGAAGCACAGAGGAAGGGTGTCCCGTGGCTTCGATGTAGATGTCGCAGCCGTAGCCCTCCGTCAGCTTCCGGATTTCCTGGCCAACGTTCATTTTCCCGGGGTTCCACACCAAATCCGCTCCGAATTCCTTGGCCTTTTCCAGCCGGTTGTCCTGCATATCCAGCGCGATCAGCAGCTTGGGATTCTTCATTCTGGCATAGGTAATCATGCCAAGGCCCAGTGTGCCCGCGCCGGAGATGACCACCACATCCTCGTTGGTAATCTGCGCCCGGTCAACGCAGTGCTTGGAGCAGCCGTAAGGCTCAATCAGCAGCGCGTCCTCGATGCTCATTTCCTCGGGAACCCGGGAAATTACGGCATTTTTCGGGTAGCGGACATATTCCGCCATGCCGCCGTTGTTGGTGGATTGGAAGCCGAAAATATTGTGGGGCTGGCACATCCAGTAGTGCCCCGTCCTGCAGAAGCGGCACTCGCCGCAGGGAACAATCTGGTCGGCGGTGATTCGGTCGCCCAGCTGGAAGCCTGTGACGTTTTCGCCCAGCTGCACGATGCGCCCAAAGAACTCGTGGCCGGGTATGAAGGGAGGCTTGACCCAGGCGGGCTGAGTCTCATCGCCCCAGAACATGGCCGCGCCATGGCTGCACTTGAGGTCTCCCGCGCAGATGCCGCAGGCCTCGGTCTTGATGATGATATCGTCCGGCCCGCAGACGGGGGTGGGGTAGTCCCGTTCCAGTCTGTAGTCGTCCTTGCCGTAGGCAACCAGCGCCTTCATTGTCTTAGGGATGTCCATATTCCATTACCTCCTGATAAATTAAAAATTCAACTGTGGGATTTTTATGATATTAGAATACAATTACTGGCCAATTCTGTCAACGAGCCAGAATCCACCAAGTTTTTTTCACTTTTTCTATGAAAAGGACAGTTATATAAAAATGCACCTGCCTGTTTTTACAAAAGCCCCTCATACCTGTTCCAGAAAGGCGGAAATGTAGCCCAGGGCTGCGCCGGCAGCCACGGGCTCTGTCCGGTACCGGCAGGGCAGCAGGTAATCCGCCCTGTCCTCAAAGGGGTCATACCGGGCCGCAAGGACGCGGAGGCTGTCCATATAGGGCGCCATATGACTGCCAACATAGCCGCCCAGAATGATGTCGCAGTCGAAGAGCATCCGCAGATACCCGACAGTCCTGGCCAGATGCTCCAGATACTCCTGCCAGACCGCTGTGATTCTGGGGTCCTCCAGCTTCAGCAGATGAAAAAACCGCTCCAGGCTCCCGCCTGCCGCTCCGGTCAGAACCCCGGCGGAGCAGTAAGCATCCATGCATCCCCGGTGACCGCAGTAGCAGGGCTTTCCGCCGGGAACCAGCAGCATATGCCCCACTTCCCCGGCGCGCAGATTCTGCCCTTCGAAGGGCTGGCCATCGATGTACACCGAGCCGCCGATGCTGTCGCTCAGCATCAGATAGAAGGCTGTGGTGGTATCCGGATTGTTCCAGATTTCCGCGAAGCCTGCCGCGTCTGTGTCGTGGCACAGGGCGGTAGGGTAGGGGATGTACCGGGATAATTCAGCCAGAGTCACGTTGGAAAAATCCAGCACGCCGCAGTAGAACAGAGACTGCTTGTCCGGGGTCAGCAGCCCGGGCACCGCGATGCCCACGCCAAGAATCCCTTCCGGCTCCAATTGGGCGGCGCGAACCGTCTCCCGTACCAGATGGCCCAGTTCCTGAAAATAGGCGTCTGTGCGGGCAAAGGACAGATTTCGGCGAATGGACGTCAGAATGTTCCCCCGCAGGTCCAGGGCCGCAGCGGTGGCGTGGTTCCGGGTGACGTCCAGACCGATGGCGGTTCTGGCCCGGTCATTCAGGCAGTAGGCGTTGGCCCTGCGGCCTCCGGCGCATCCGATGGAGCCGGACCGGAGGATCAGCCCTTCCCGCTGCAGCTCCTGAAGGTAATGGGTCACAGTGGGCAGGGAAAGCCCAAGACCGCTCACAACGCTCTGCCGGCACAGCTTCTCCGACTGCCGGAACAGCCGGAAGATGTCGGACCGGTTTTTTGCTCTGATTTCACTGCTACCGAAATGCTGTTTGTCCATACGCCCTCCTGATTTTGGCGAAACTACACAAGAAGTGGCTCTTGATTTTTCCGCAAGATCTTTCGATTCTGTCCCATTTTTTCGAAAGATACCGGGACTTCTTGAAATAGGGAATGAAAATGCTACAATGAATCCGGTGAAAGCCCCGCTTTCACCCCAGGATAGTTCTCTTGATACTGATTCTCTTTTAAAATGTTTAATCAATTTCGATTAAACATTTTATTAGAGAATCATATGAGACGGGAATACGTGATTTTCCCTTCCGAAAATCACATATTCGGCAACGCCATCAGGCGGTGCCTTTTCGATAAAAATTGAACATTTTTATCGAAAATTAGTATGAAAAGGAGTTGCAAGTTATGAAGCAGATTACCCAACAGCGCGATATACCCGTTTCCGGAAGCTACGATGTCGTGGTCTGCGGCGGCGGTCCCGCCGGCTGGATCGCGGCGGTGGCAGCGGCCCGCGGCGGCGCCAGAACAGCGCTGATTGAACAGTTTGGATTCGTGGGCGGCATGGCCACTGCCGGTCTGGTCCTGCCCATCAGTGTCTTCACCTACAACGGCAAGCTGGTCTGCGGCGGTATTCCATGGGAATTTGTTCAGAGGATGGAGAAGGCCCACGGCGCGCAGGTGGAAACCCCTCTGGGAAATGTGGCCCATGACCCGGAGATCTACAAGCTGACCGCCCAGCGGATGCTGCTGGAAGCTGGGGTGGAGCTGCACCTGCACTGTACCGTTACCGGCTGTGTCCACGAAAACGGCCACCTGACCCATGTGATCTTCGATACCCGCAGCGGCCCCCAGGCCTTTGAGACCCGGTATGTCATCGATGCCTCCGGCGATGGCGCTGTCTGCGCCATGATGGATGTCCCCATGCAGAAGGCGGATCAGTACCCCATGCAGCCCGCCTCCCTGATCTTCTGCCTGGGCGGCGTGAAAACGGAGCAGCTGAAGGTGGATCACCACAACCGCCAGGGCGTCAATATGCACCACGAGGCTCTGCAGAGCGCCCTGCGGGAGCTGGCAAAGACAGAGAATGTGCCCCAGTTCGGCGGCCCCTGGTTCTGCCACATTCTCCACGACGGCTTTACACTGGTCAATGCCACCCGCACCTTCGCGAACATGGCGGATCATCTGGACGCTACCGCTGCCGAGTGCCGCCTGCGGGAGGATGCCTTCCGACTGACGGAGCTGTTCCGGCGGTTGGACCCGGCTTTTGAAAACTGCTATCTGGCCTACACAGCCCCCACAACCGGAACCCGGGAGACCCGGCATATTCAGGGCGTCCATGTGCTGACCGGCGAGGAATACCTGAGCAGAGTGCATTTCCCGGATTCCGTTGCCCGAAGCGCCCACCCCATCGACATCCACAGCGCCAGCGACAGCCAGCAGCGGTGCAGTTTCCTGGAGGACGCGGCGTATATTCCTTACCGCTCCCTGATTGTGCCGGGATACGACAATCTGATTGTACCCAGCCGCTGTCTGTCTGCCGACCAGATCGCCTCCGCCTCCGTGCGGGTGCAGGCTCCCATGATGTGTCTGGGGCAGTCCGCGGGGCTGGCAGCAGCCATGTGCTGCCGGGACGGCAGAAGTGTCCATGATGTGGACATCGGGCAGCTGCGCGCCACCCTAATAAGCTGGGGTGTGGATATTTAATGCTCTTTCTTGGCACATTTGTCCTTTAGCCGCCGTAGGGGACGGCCTCTGGACGTCCCGATGGAATGAAGCAATTCCCTGCACCCCGGACCGGGAAACGGGGCGTCGAGGACGCCGCCCCCTACGCGGATATGTTCTCCTTTATCTAACAAAGCACTCCCGGTCGATGGGCCCAAAGGATGTGCGACGACTGACTGGGTTCGTGACGCATTAGCCGCCCGCCTTGCGGGCCGTATTGTCCGCGGCGACTCGCCGCCAAATTCTTCTTTTGATGAGTTAGCCCGATAAGCATATTATCGTTTTCCTGAATATCAGTATGATGCCATGACAGATACAAAAACGCACCGGAGAACCGGTGCGTTTTTGACTCAGCCGATCACGGAACGGAGGAACTGAACAGAGTTGGCGGCGTCCTGATCCAGCTCAGCCTCGGAGGCACCGTGAGACAGATCCCGCCAGATGGAGATATCCTTACCCACCTGACCGCCCATGGTCACAAAGGGCTCCATGACAATGTAACCGTCATAGTGGATATCCGCCAGCGCTTTGCCGATTTCCGCCCAGTCGAAGCGTCCGCCCGGTCTGGGGCAGCGGCGGTTCGCCTCGCCCACATGGAAGTGGCCCAGCAGCGCGCCTGCCTCACGGATGGCGTTGGGGATGGAATCCTCTTCAATATTCATGTGGAAGGTATCCAGCATGACCTTCACATTGGGGCGGTCAACCGCTTTCACATAGCTGACGCACTCATAGCACTCGTTGATCATGTATCCCTCAAACCGGTTCAGGGATTCCATGCCCAGAGTGATGCCGTGATCCGCGGCCATGTCCGCCAGACGCTGCATCCGCTTGATGGAGCGGGCGGTATCACCGGGCTTGTCCATAGGAGCGCTGAAATTCACGGGCCAGTAGGAATACAGCGCGCCGCCGATGCGGTCAATGCCAGCCAGCTCCATTTTGCGGAACATATCGGCATAAAACGCGAAGGCTTTCTCCACAGCAGCCTCATCGGTGCTGGCCAGATTGTGCTCCGGCCGGGGGCCGTAGCCGCCGGACAGCAGCATTCCGTTGTCCTGGGCGGCAGAGCGCAGATCCCGGAAGAACTGGTCGTTTTCCTTATAAAAGGCGCCGCAGGCCACTTCCAGCACATCAAAGCCCAGCCGTTTGCACTTTTCTACATAGGGCAGGAACTGGCCGCCCCATTCCTTCTCCCAGTAGGCGTAGTAAATTCCATATTTCATCGGAGAACCTCCCGGTTACACGTTCAGGATGACCTTCTGCACGGTATCCCGGTTCTGCTCGATGTACTTGTAGGCCTGGCTGACCTGCTCCAGGGGGTACTCCTTGGAAATCAGTGCCTGCAGATTGACCTTGCCCTCGGCAACCAGCCGGATGGCGGTCTCGTAGTCCTCATGGCGGTACATCAGCGTGCCGTAAATCTCATACTCCCGATCCTGAACCAGACCCATTTCAATCTCGGGCTTGTGACCGTAAACCGCCACGATTACAAACTGCATACCCTTGCGGCCGCAGCGCAGCACCTGATTCAGAGCGCTGCCGTTGGCGCTGCATTCAAACACCACATCGATGCCGTCCTCGCCGAATTCCCGAACCAGAATCTCTTCCAGCTTTTCATTTTTCACATTGACGGTCACGTCCGCGCCGCATTCCTTAGCCATGTTCAGCTTGTAGTCGGAAACATCGGATACGATGACCTTATTCGCGCCCAACGCTTTGGCGCTCTGCATGACCACGTTGCCGATGGTGCCCGCACCGATGACCAGCACGTTCTTGCCCTCCACGCCGCCGGGCCGGCGAACCGCGCCCACACCTACGGCTAACGGCTCAATGACGGTGCCCACGTCATAGCCGACGTTGTCCGGCAGCTTGTACAGCAGCTCCTGATCCACCGCGTAGTAATCGGAGCTGGCGCCTACGTCCTGACAGCCGTAGACCTCCAGAGTCTTGCAGATGTTGTAGCGGCCCTCCCGGCACATACGGCACTTGCCGCAGACCTTCTGGGGACGCAGCAGCACCCGGTCGCCAACCTTCAGATTGGTGACCTCGGAGCCGATCTCCACCACCTGGCCGGTGGCCTCGTGGCCCTGCACAACCGGGAAGGAAATAAAGGGATGCTTGCCGTAATAGGCGTGGATATCGGAACCACAAATGCCCACAGCTTTCACCTTCAGCAGAGCCTGATTGGGCTTGCACACAGGAACGGGGACTTCGTTGATTTCAAAGGTTTCGGCGCTGACCAGCGTGACCTGCTTCATATTCATTGCGAATCCATCCTTTCGAGATTTTATTTGTCATAGTCTGCGTTTTCTCCCACATTGGGGAATTCTACGGCTACTATACACAGTTCTGCGCCCAAAAGTCAATGTTCATTTGTTAGTAGTTCACAAAGGCGATTGAAGAATTGAACAGTATTTGTGCTAAATGCACAAAAAAGACCGGATTCTTCTTCAGAAGAAACCGGGCTTTTTTGTACATTTTAATCAGAATTGCGTCTCAAAGGTGTCACCTTTCGTTGCGGCGGGGATCTGGATGGAGATGCAGGTGCCTACGCCTTCCCGGGAGAAGATGCTGCACTGACTCTTCCCCTTGCCGTACAGCTCCAGTCGCTTGCGGACATTGGAAAAGCCGTAGCCGCTCTCGCCGTTTTCCAGCTTCCGGCACTGCTCCTGCGACATACCCTCGCCGCTGTCCTCCACCTCGATGCACAGCATTCCCTCCGCCACCCACGCCCGGATGGTCAGCTCCTTTTCCGGTTTTTCAGAGTACAGCACGCCGTGCAGCAGCGCGTTTTCCAACAGGGGCTGCAGCGACAGTTTGGGGATGCGGCAGTCCAAAGCCTCATCCTCCACCTCAAAGCCTACCGTGAAGCGGTTCCTGAACCGTTTTTGCATGATTTGCAGATAGTTGTGGGACAGCTCCAGCTCCTCCCGCAGAGGGATGATTGCCGGGCCCTTGTTGATGCTCTGCCGCAGATATTTGGACAGGGCATTGACCATCCAGACAGCATCCTCGGTCTGGTCATCCAGAATCATCCACTTGATGATATCCAGCGTGTTGTAGAGGAAGTGGGGCTTAATCTGCGCCTGCAGCGACTTCATCTGGGAGTCCGCGATGGCCAGCTGGTCCTTATAGCGCTCCTCCATCAGCTCCTTGATGGTTAGCACCATCTGGTCCGCGTTGCGCTCCAGATGGTGCAGCGGATCCAGAAATTCCGGCGCTTCCTCCGCCGCGGGGGACTTGCCCGTATTCAGAGCCTCCAGGGTAGCGTTGATACGGGTCAGGGTCAGGTTGGTGATAAAGTGGTAGGCCAGAATGAAGACGATGGTCAGAGACACAATCAGCATGATGGCCACCATGCATTTCAGGAAGTTCGCCTGCAGGCTGTCGGCTACTGAGAGCATACTGGACGGATAATCCACAAGAACGTACCAGTCGAAATTGCTCAGCTTGCGGAACACATAAACGCTGCGGCCCTCCTCGATGCTGCCGGACTCCATGGCTTTCATCTGGGCCGTCAGCTTGTCGCTGATGATCTGCTTTCCCAGCTCCTTTTTGCCGGGACTCGCCAGACAGACACCGCTGCCGCTGACCAGATAGGCGTGCTGGTTGGGCGAGCCTTCGGCGGTGAGCAGCTCGTCAAAATTCGCCACGTTCACATCCAGCATCAGCACGCAGGCAATGCGGGAATAGTCCGTCTTCTGCCGCATAGAGAAGACGCAGGTCAGCGCCTGCATATTGCTGCGGTTGCCGCTTTGATCCAGAATGGGCACCAACTGTGTTTCCATCCAGCTGATGCCCACATGGTCAAGGTAGGGCAGATAGGTTTCGCTGTCGCTCAGGTCCGTCAGCGAGCGGAAGGTGCCTCCCTGCTTGCTGTAGATTTTACTGGAGGGCACATAGAGCCGAATGTTGGAAATATCCTCGTTGCCGGTGCACAGGCCGAAGGCAGAGCGCAGCTCCGCGTACTCCTTGTACTGCTCCACCGGCTCGGCATTGCTGGACACGCAGGGATAAATCACGTTCATCAGGTTCTCGGCCTGCTGCTGGACACTGCGCAGCCGGAAATCAAAATGGATCTTCTGCTGCTCCACCGCCTGCTCCAGAGACTGGCGGACGTTCCGCTTCATGGTGCTGGTGACCAGATTGAAGAAAAGAAACACCGTTCCCATGGTCACGACTGCCAGAATCAGGATCACCAGCAGGGCCTTGTTCCAGGAAAACCGCCGGACGCTCCGGTACAGGATCTGATCCCGGACTGCCGGGGTTCGGAACCGTTCCCGTAACGCTCGGCAGCGCCGCTTCAAAGAAAACAACAGCTTCATCATAGGAATATCCTCTAGGCAAGATTGCCCTTGATTGTTTTCTGCCGATACTCTCCGGGGGGCATTCCCGTCAGCTTCTTAAAGAGCTTGGAAAAATAGCTAGGGGAAAGATAGCCCACCTTGTAGCACACATCGTACAGCCGCACGGAGGGGTCGCTCAGCAGACGCTTGGCGTGGCGGATGCGCTCAGCGGTCAGGTACTCGTTGATGGTCTTACCGGTGGCCTGCTTGAACAGGACGCACAGGTAGGTGGGCGTCAGGTGGACCTCGTTGGCAATGCTGGCAACGGAAATCTGCTCCATGTACCGCTCGTCCACGATGCTCTTAATCTGACGGATAATGGTGCTGGTGCCGGACTCGCTGTTCTGACTGAGAAGCTGGGTGGTCTCCGCCATGACCTGGCTGATGAACAGCTCCTGCTCCACATGGGACGGGCAGCCAAGCCAGTGCTCCAACAGCTGCCGTT
>JALFXH010000171.1 GCA_022786965.1 Clostridiales bacterium | reverse complement strand
CCAAAACCCTGTTTGGGCACAGCCTGACCCCGGAACGTCCCCTGTCCCAGCCGGGGCAGTATCTGGCCAAGGAGCGGGTGCGTATCATCGGCCCCAAGGGCGAATTTCGGAATGTGGCGGTGCTTGGCCCGGAACGAAAAGAAGGACAGGTGGAGATTTCCCTGACGGACGGACGCACTCTGGGTATCGACCCGCCCATCCGCCTGTCCGGGGACGTGGCGGGCAGTCCCGGTATCACGCTGGAAGGGGAGCGGGGCAGGGTGACTCTTTCTCAGGGAGTCATCGCCGCCCAGCGCCACGTCCACCTGACCCCGGCGGACGCAGGCCGGTTTGGGGTAAAAAACGGACAGACCGTTCACTTGCAGACTTACACCGCTCGCCCAACGGTGTATGCTGACGTGGCGGTACGGGTCAGTCCGGATTTTGCCTCCTATGTCCATCTTGATTATGACGAGGCCAACGCCTGCGGCTTCCGTAAGGGGGACTTGGGGAGGCTGCTGCCATGACGAAAGCGCTGCTCATCGGGTCGGAGCCGCCCTTGGAGCTGGGCTACGAGTATGTGACCCAGCCGCCCTATGAGGCGGTGGTGATTGGCTCCCTGAAACTGTCGGAACTGCTGCATTTCCGGGAGGAACGGGTGCTTTCTGCGTTAGCGGAGGGGAAAAGTGTCTATCTCTACACCCCGGGCCTACCGGAATCCCCCAAAAACCGAGCCTTGTCGGGAAGCCTCACGGCAGCCCAGCGGGAGCTGAAAAACTGGGGCGTTCTGTTTACCGATGGCGGGCGGAAGAAGCTCATCACCGCGGAGGAGGCCCGTATTTTACGCAGCGCCGGGCGGCAGCCCGCTCCCGGGGCGGTGCTGACACCGCTGGCCAAGGAAATCATGGAGGGAACGAAATGAAGGTTGGAAAAGTAGTCGGCTCCATCTGGGCCACCCGGAAAGCGGCCTGTTTGCAGGGTCAGACATTTTTAGTGGTGGAATCCGACGGGCAGCAGGTGGTGGCGGCAGACCAGGTTGGAGCCGGAACCGGGGACCGGGTGCTGCTGGCAATCGGGACGGTAGCCTCCCGGTACTGCATGGACGCCCCGGTGGATGCCGCCGTGGTGGCAATTGTTGATGAAAAGTAGGGAAAAATCATGTCGTTTCACGAGATTTTGATTGCCGTTATGGCGGGCTTTGCTCTGCTTGGAGCCATTGACCGGATCTTCGGCAACCGCTGGGGACTGGGCAAGGAATTTGAGGAGGGCATCCTCGCCATGGGTTCCTTGGCTCTGGCCATGGTGGGAATCGTGTCCTTCGCCCCGGTGCTGGCAGCCCTGCTGAAGCCTGTGGTGGTGCCGATTTACGGCTTTTTGGGGGCAGACCCGGCCATGTTCGCCGGAACATTGCTTGCCTGTGACATGGGCGGCGGTTCACTGGCATTGGAGATGACCACGGATTATCAGGCGGCCATGCTGGGGGGCGTGCTCACCGGCTCCATGCTGGGAGCCACCATCGTCTTCACCATTCCCGTTGCCATGGGGATTCTGCGGGAGGAAGACCGGCCGGTGATGGCAAAGGGCATCCTCTGCGGCATTGTCACCATCCCCCTGGGGGTTCTGGTGGGCGGGCTGGTGGCCGGATTCCCGGCGGGTATGGTGCTGCGCAATCTCATTCCTATCGTCATTATCGCCGCCCTCATCGCCCTGGGCCTGTGGCGGGCCGAGGGGGCCATGGTGCGGGGATTTGAAATTTTCGGCAAAGCCGTGGTCATTGTGGTGACTATCGGCCTTGCCGCCGCCATCGTGGAAGCCCTGACGGGCTTTGCCATCATCCCCGGCATGGCTCCCATTTCCGAGGGCTTTGAAACCGTGGGAACCATCGCAATCGTCTTGGCGGGAGCCTTCCCATTGGTGTTCGTGGTGACAAAGCTGCTGCGAAAGCCCCTGATGGCGGCGGGGCGGCTTCTGGGCATCAACGACGCGGCGGCAGCGGGCCTCATTGCCAGCCTGGCCAATTCCATCGCCGCCTTCGGCATGGTGAAGGACATGAACCAGCGGGGCAAGGTGGTGAACATCGCCTTCGCCGTATCCGCCGCCTTTGTTTTTGGCGACCATCTGGGCTACACCGCCGGATTTGCCCCCCAGATGCTGGGGGCCATGATTGTCGGCAAGCTGGTGGGCGGCATCAGCGCCATCGCCGTTGCCCTGTGGCTGACCCGAAAAGAGGAAAAGGCTTGACAAAATGTGCCACTCTGGGCTATAATGACGAGGATATGACAAAGGCTGCGATAAGAAGAGTATTCCGCCCGGAACCGGACAGAGAGCGCCAGAAAGCTGAGAGGGCGTACGCAGAAGGCGGAAGAACATGGTCTTGGAGCCGGGTTTTCGATAGGTAGGGAGCCCCGGGTGCGTCCCGTTACAGGCGTTTCAGAGGTGCTTGCGTTTGCAGGCGCGAATCAAGGTGGTACCGCGTCAATTTTTGTCGCCCTTGGGTTGAACCCGGGGCGATTTTTCATTCAGGAGGAGATACTTATGTGCGACAAGTGCAAGGGTAATTACTACATTACCACACCCATTTACTATCCGTCCGCCAAGCTGCATATTGGCCACGCCTACTGCACCGTGGCAACGGACACCATGGCCCGGTTCAAGCGGCTCCAGGGCTACAACGTCATGTTCCTCACCGGCACCGACGAGCACGGCCAGAAGATCGAGGACAAGGCCAAGGAGGCCGGCGTCACCCCCCAGCAGTTCGTGGACAACATCGTCACCGGCCCCAAGGGCGTTCTGGACTTGTGGAAGCTGATGAACATTTCCTACGACCGCTTCATCCGCACCACCGACGACTACCACGTTGCCGCCATTCAGAAGATTTTCAAGAAGATGTATGATAACGGCGACATCTACAAGGGCACCTACAAGGGCAAGTACTGCAAGCCCTGCGAGTCCTTCTGGACGGAAAGCCAGCTGGTTGACGGCAAATGCCCCGACTGCGGCGGCCCGGTGCAGGATGCGGAGGAGGAGGCTTACTTCTTCCGGCTGAGCAAGTACGCAGACCGGGTGCAGGACCTGCTGGAAAACACGGATTTCCTGGAGCCCCGGAGCCGCGCCAATGAGATGGTCAACAACTTCATTAAGCCGGGCCTGGAGGATCTGTGCGTGTCCCGCACCAGCTTCACCTGGGGCGTGCCCGTGGACTTTGATCCCGGCCATGTGGTCTATGTGTGGATTGACGCCCTGTTCAACTACATGACCGCGCTGGGCTTTGAGAACGATAAGTATGACGATCTGGAGTCCTTCTGGCCCGCCGATGTCCACTTCATCGGCAAGGAGATCGTCCGCTTCCACTCCATCATCTGGCCCGCCATGCTCATGAGCCTGAATCTGCCCCTGCCAAAGAAGGTCTACGGTCACGGCTGGCTGCTGCTGGACGGCGGCAAGATGAGTAAGTCCAAGGGCAACGTGGTGGACCCCTACATTCTGGCGGAGCGGTTCGGTGTGGATGCCCTGCGGTTCTTCCTGCTGCGGTCCTTCCCCTTCGGCTCTGACGGCAACTTCTCCAACGAGCTGCTGATCAACACCATCAATGTGGATTTGGCCAACGACCTGGGCAATCTGGTGTCCCGGACCGTTGCCATGGCTCAGAAGTATTTTGGAGAGCATCTGCCCACTGAGCAGCTGGCGGACGAGGAGAAGGATGCCGAGCTGATCTCCATGGTGTCTTCTCTTCGAGACCAGTACGAGGCCGAGATGGAGAAGTACGCCTTCCAGAACGGTCTGGCTCTGGTGTTCAAGGTCATTTCCCGGACCAACAAGTATATCGACGAGAACGCCCCCTGGGTGCTGGCCAAGACCGAGGAAGGAAAGCCCCGTCTGGCGCGGGTGCTCTACAACCTGCTGGAGACCATCCGTATTTGCGGCGGCCTGCTGAGCCCCTTCATGCCCGATACCTCCGCCGAGATTGCCCGCCGTCTGGGCGGTGCCCGGATGGATTGGGACAGCCTGAACCAGTTCGGTGTCCTGAGCGCTGACGTTGCCACCGTCGCCGGCCCCGCCCTGTTCCCCAGAATTGACGTGGAGAAGGAGCTGGCCGCGCTGGAGGAGCTGAATAAGCCCGCCAAGCCCGCCATCGAGATCGAACCTTACGCCGAGGAAAAGGTGGATTTTGACACCTTCTGCAAGAGCGATTTCCGTGCCGTGAAGGTCAAGGCCTGTACCAACGTGAAAAAGAGCGACAAGCTGCTGTGCTTCACGCTGGACGACGGCACCGGCACCGACCGGCAGATTCTCTCCGGCATCGCCAAATTCTACAAGCCCGAGGAGCTGGTGGGCAAGACCCTGGTTGCCATCACTAACCTGCCGCCCCGGAAGATGATGGGTAGAGAAAGCAACGGTATGCTGCTGTCCGCTGTCCACACCGAGAAGGGCGAGGAAAAGCTGAACCTTGTGATGCTGGACGACGCCATCCCCGCCGGCGCGAAGCTGTGCTGATACAAAAAGCCTTCCCCCTTAGCGGGG
>JALFXH010000052.1 GCA_022786965.1 Clostridiales bacterium | reverse complement strand
AGCTGTTGTACCAAAGTCAGTAGGCTCTGCTCCGGCTTTGCATCAATCATATGTCCATCGATGGTCAGGATCATGGGACCCCCTCCTTTATATCTAATCATTCCTGTATACTATAACAGAATTTCTGTTGTTGTACAACCGATTTTTGCGTAAACATACTGTAAACGAATATGCTGCTTTGTAGGTACCTCTTTTATCAAGAGAGGGTTTCCAGCTGCGTGCCTGGGTAGTAATAGGCCAAAATCTCCGGATAGGTCTTCCCGGTCGCCGCCATGGCGTCAGCCCCATACTGACTCATGCCGACTCTGTGCCCATAGCCTTTCGTGACAATTGTGATGGTATCTCCCGCAGCCGTGATAGTCATAGCAGTGGAAGGCAAGCCCAGCAGACGCCGCAGCTGCGTCCCGGAGTATCGTTCACCACAAATATTTATGGACTCGATACCACCCCCCGGTGTGTAGGCCTCCACTGTAAACCAGCCGGTAGGATCTCCCGTGAATGTGCACCCGGTCATCTTCTGACATTGCGCTGTTGTAAAGCAAAGCGTGTCGCAATAGTGGGCTGCGTTTTCCTCTCCGGGACTGGGTAAGGCCTGCAGGTAGGGATAGTCTGTTCCCCAGACTGCGGCAGCGTCCTCCGTACTGCCGCCGGAACAGGCAAAATAGGTTGCTTCAATCAACTCTCCTTCATAGGTCAGCACATAGCCGGAGGTGTCCAGCACCGCTCTTCGCACCTTTTGCAGGTTTTCCTCTGATCCGCCCTGACTGAGATAGGATTCTTCCGAAATATAGGCCTGGCAGCAGGCGGAGTCCGTGCAAATACTTCCATCACCATGCTTTCCGCCGGCTCTGACTGTTTTGGCAGTGTAGGTTCTGGCGGCAACCGCCTGCGCCTTCAGCGCCTCGATTTCAAAATCCGCCGGCATCTCCGCCAATACCACACCCGTCAGATATGCGTCCATGTCCATTCGCTCAATCATGCCGCCAGCAAACCGCACCGTTACGGGCCAAACCTGCTTTTCCGCGGCATATATTTCCGGAATACTCTCCACAATCGGCAGTTCCCGGGCATTTCCTTCAAGCAAAAGCACAGAAAAATTCAAAATCAAACCGGGCAGAACTGTGCCCATCAGCAGTGCGATACAGACTTCCTTCCATGGCGTTTTCACTCAGCATCCCTCCACGGGAAATCCTACCACAGACGCAATGGGCTATTCCGTCACATTATCACGGAATCCTGCTTGACTTTTTCGATGGCCCGTGCTAAAATACGGGAAATGAATATCCCCGACGATGAGGGAGTAGCAAGCGCCATATGCGCAGCAAGTCAACAGTCGCGGCTTTTGCCTGGCTTGCTTTAATTTGCGAGACTCACGGTATTCTCCCCCATCGTATGTTCCGCTCGGCATCCACTTTTGGGGGTGTCGGGTATTTTTTATCTTAACCAACTGGTTAAGAATCTGGGATAGGAGTGTAAAATATGATTCAGTCTGTTCTTCTGTTCGCAGTCGGTCTGCTGCTTCTCATCAAGGGCGGTGACTGGTTTGTCGATGGCGCGACAGGGCTTGCGCGCCGCTTTCATCTGCCGGATATCATTGTGGGCGCTACCGTGGTTTCCATCGGCACCACGCTGCCGGAGGTCATGGTCTCCGCTACCGGCGCTATGCTGGGACAAGGTGCCATGGCCTACGGTAACGCCATTGGCTCTATTATCTGCAACACAGCCCTGATAGCCGCGATTTCGGTCACATTTAACCCCGGCCCGGTCAATGTGAAGACAATGAAAATGCCTGTCATTTTCTTTTTCAGCTCCGCCGCCCTGTACTGTCTGGCAGCATACCTGCTGGGGGAGTTTCCACGCTGGATGGGGTTTGTGATGCTGGCGATCTTCATTGTGTACCTGGTACTCAACGTCCGCCAGGGTTTAAAGCATCCCGAGGGCGTGGAGGAAGAAGAAGCAGACGCAAAGCCCAGAACTCTGGTGATGGAACTGCTGCTGCTGATTGTCGGTGCGGCTTTGATTGCCGTGGGCGCTGACCTGCTGGTGGAACACGGCACCATTATCGCCCAGTTCCTGGGGGTACCCGAAACCGTAATCGCGCTGACCTTTGTTGCGCTGGGCACTTCCCTTCCCGAGCTGGTCACCACAATTACCTCCCTCAAAAAAGGCCACGCTTCTCTCGGCATCGGCAATGTCATCGGCGCAAATGTGTTCAATCTGGTGCTGGTGTCCGGCATCAGCGTAGCACTGGCTCCCTTCGAGGTTCCTGTAGGCAAGCTGCTGATGGGGCACAACGCGTCTCTTGTGCTGGACATTCCCATCATGCTGGGCGTCATGCTGTTGCTGACGGTACCTGCATTGACCCGGAAGAAACTGGATCGCTGGCAGGGTATACTGCTTCTGTGTATCTATGCGGCGTTCTGCCTGTTCCAGTTCTTTGTGTAGGGCGAATTGTGACTACAGCAGGGGCGAAACGCACCTGCTGTCAGACGGATAAAAACCCCAGTGTTGCCTGACGCAATACTGGGGTTTTCAACCGTCTGAAAACACGAAGGGATTTATGTCACAAAAAGCATCCTTTGTCCAAAGACAAAGGATGCTTTTTCTGGTGGGCGAGGCGGGACTTGAACCCGCACGTCCGCAGTGAACACTAGAACCTGAATCTAGCGAGTCTACCAATTCCACCACTCGCCCATATTTGCCTACCGTCTCTCAACGACTTGCTTATACTACCACAGGTTCCTGCATTTGTCAAGAAGGAAAACACGTTATTTAAGATTTTTCGTTTCTATTCAGTAGCCGCTCAAAATCCCAATGCGTTTGTGTAAAATGCAGAAAAATTTCAAGCAATACAGCAATGGTTAATTTCAGCTGTGGATAACTTTTTGCTTCAGATCCCGAGTGTAAAAAGTCATACCCACTGTT
>JALFXH010000071.1 GCA_022786965.1 Clostridiales bacterium | reverse complement strand
CCGCACAGTACGCAGAAGGGCACATCACTGCCAATCTCCGCGCCAAGCTCTGCAAGCGCCATCACAGACAGCGGCTCATCGTAGTATCGGTTCAGTGCCCGCAGCACCGCCGCGGCATCGGCGCTTCCTCCGCCCAGTCCGGCGCCGGAGGGGATCCGCTTCGTGATCCGGATTTCCAAGCCGTCGGGATCCTTCTTCAGGGCCTCACAAAAGACCTTCGCCGCTTTCCAGGCAAGGTTTTTCTCGTCGGTTGGGATGCCTTCCGCGGTACACTGAAGCTTCCAGGGCTTTCCGGTGCCCACGTCAATTTCAATATCATCCCGGATGGAGATGGCCTGCATAACGCTTTGCAGGTCGTGATAGCCGTCCTCTCGCTTGCCCAGAACATCCAGCGTCAGATTCAGTTTGGCAAAGGCGGCCTCGTAAAGTGTTGTCATAGGTGTTTCCTTTCTGTTTTCTTTTTTTGTCATTATAACGGAATGGCACAAATATTTCAATCCATATCCTGATAAAATTACAGTTTCTGCGCAACATATCCCTATCCGCATGAGAAAGGGAGGTTATTTTATGGATACCGTCGCGCTGATCCTGTCCATTATCGGCTGCCTCAACTGGGGGCTGGTGGGTATTTTTCAGTTTGACCTCGTGGCGTGGCTGTTTGGCGGAGCGGGCTCCTTGTTCAGCCGGTTGGTGTATACCATCATCGGACTGGCCGGACTGTGGTGCATCTCCTTCCTGTTCCGCAGGAAAGACATGGTGGAAGGCGAATAAAAAGCGGCAGCTCCCCGCAGGGAGCTGCCGGAACCTTAACTGCACCGAACGATGCACTGCACCTTCTGGTCGCCATAGGTAGCGGTGATCGCCGTAGTACCTGCCTTGATGGCCTTCACCACACCGTTCTCGTCCACTGAGGCAATGTAGGGGTGCTCAGAGCTCCACTGAACCTCGTTCTGCTCCAGATCGCAGTCCAGAAGGAGCTTATACTCATAGTACACACCCAGGCGGATATCCGTCTTTTTCAGCTTCAGCGTTACATTTTTCAGGTTGGTCTGGGCAGCAGCCGTGGCTTCTGTGGATGCCGCTGCGTCAGACTGTGCTTCCGTGGCGTCATTGGCCTCCTCCGGGACGGTTTCTCCGGTTGCCACAGTCTCAATCGCTTCCGTGGCAGCCGCCGTGGTTTCCTCGACATACTTAACCGTCACTGGGCACTCCATCACACTGACACCGCAGCTGATGGTAATAACCGTTTCACCCTCCGACACAGCGGTAATCTTGCCGTCCTCTGTGACGGTGGCCACGGATTCATCGCCGGATGTAAAGAGAATCTTGTCGGTGGTATTTTCCGGACTTGCCTTCACATGCAGCAGGAACATCTGGCCTTCCTCATTGAGCTCCACAGTCTTGCCGCTGATGATGTACAGCTCCTGACAGGGAATGCTCAACACAGTAGTTTCTGTAGAAGCAAGCTCTGTCTCCTGTGTAGTCTGCGGCCCGGCGTCCGCCTTGCTGCCAAGATTGGGCAGGAAATACCGGACGAAAATAAAGCCGGCAGCCATGAGAAGCAGCGCGATCAGGACGGTCAAAGCAATAACGACCAGCGTGTTCTGCCGGGGTTCCTCTTCTTCCTCCTCGTCCTCTTCTTCATCGTAATCCGTCTGCGCGTAGGTAACCGGTTCCTCCTCAGGTTCGGAGTTCACCTCGTCATAATCGAATATCTCCTTGCGCTTTTTGGGGTAGTCCTGAACCGTTTCATCCGCAGTCTGCTCAAGAAGATCTCCCCCAAGAATGCCTTCAGCGGCATCTCTGGAACAGCCGCAGATCGGGCAGCAATCCGCGGTATCCGGATAGGAAGTCCCACAAATATCACAAATAATCTTATTCATTTCCATGCCTCCAGTTGTCAAACAACTCTGTGTCAATACCGCATGACATTATACCACGTTTTTCAGGGAATTACAACAACAAAAGTATTGCTTTTTTCCGCCTTTTCCATTATGATATCGGAGTAAGAGGAGGCGATAGCATTGTCTGAACCAACATTGATCTCCCCTTTGCTGGACGGCTTCACCATGGGTCAGCCCATCAGTGAACACGACGGCGTTAGCTGCTGCCCGGCCATCAAGGAAGACACAGAGAAAAAATACATCGTAAAAATCATCACCATTCCGGCAACCCAGACTCAAATGGACGCGCTGCTGCTGGCCGGTGCCTATAAAGACCCTGCCGATGCCATGGAATACTATCGGATGGTTGGCGAGGATGTTCAGAAGGAAGCGGAACTGCTGAAACAGCTGTCACAGCAGGAAGGCTTTCTGTCCTACGAGGGCTGGCAGATGGCGCCCATCACCCGCAAACGCCTTGGTTATCAGGTCTATCTGGTGGGCAGCTACAAGCGTTCTCTGGAAAAGCACCTGCGCCGCAGTCCCGTGACCCAGCTGGAAGCCATGAATCTGGGACTGGATCTGTGCAGCGCTCTGGCAGAGTGCCGAAAGGCCGGGTCCCTGTATGTAGCGCTGAAACCCACCAACATCTTTGTTTCGGACAAAAAACAGTACCGCATCGGCGATCTTGGCTTTATCTCTCTGGACGCGCTGAGTTATACGGCGCTGCCGAAGAAATACCAGAGCGCCTATACCCCTCCGGAGCTGTTTGATCCCATGTCGGCCCTGAATCTGACGGCAGATACCTACGCTGTTGGCATGATTCTGTATCAGCTTTACAACGACGGTCAGCTGCCTTTCCGGGACAAGGCTCCCGAGGAGGCTCTTCCCTCTCCGGTGAACGCGGACTACGAGTTGGCGGAAATCATCATGAAGGCCATTCATCCCGATCCCGCTGAGCGCTGGGATGATCCCACGGAGATGGGCAAGGCGTTGGCATCCTATATGCAGCGCAATGCCGTGAACGATGTGCCGATTACCAAGGTCATGCCGCTGGAGGTTCCCGCGGCAGCCGTCACGGAGACTCCCCCCGCTTCTGAACCCCTGCAGACAGAACCGGAGAAGGAATTGGCAGCTCAGGTCGAGGATGTGCCGGCAGAACCCGTTTCCGAACCGGAAACGGAAGCCGCTGTGCCCCAGCAGGAACCCGAGGAACCGGAACTTCCGGATACAGCCAAAGAAGCCATTGACCAGCCTGTCCCCGAAAGTGACACAGACCCGGAACCCTCTGAACCGGAGGAACCTGCCGAAGAATCGGAAGAAATGCCGGAGGACGTTGCTCCAGAGCCGGAACCGACCGCCAGACAGAGCGGATATGACGATTTTACCGGAATTCTTGCCAAAGCAGAGGATCTTCTTCAGCATGAAACGCCGGAGGGCGTCGTGCTACCGGAAATCCCCGATGCCCCGGATCCCTTTGCTTTTGTGAATGAGGATTCCGATGAAATCGATGATTCCGATATTCCTCTTGATCCGGTGATGGAGGACGAGGAAGTTCCTGCCCCGAAAAAGAATCGGAAAAAGCAGAAAAAATACGCGGATCCCAAGTATAAGCGCAGGACAAAGCGGCTAATTGCCACACTGACCTTCCTGGTCGCCCTTTGCATGGCGGGACTCGCCGGATTCTGGTACTATCAGAATATCTACTTACAGGCCATCAACCGCATTCTGATCAGCGGCACCCGGGATCAGCTGACGGTTCTCGTCGACACCGAAGCGGAAGAAGCGCTTCTCACCGTGACCTGCGCTGACAACTACGGAAACAGCCAGAGCCAGTCCCTCAGCGGCGGTACGGCCGTCTTTACAGATCTCCAGCCCAGTACGCTGTATACCATTCAGCTGGAAATTGACGGCTTCCACAAGCTGGTGGGCAAAACCTCCGATGTCTTCACCACAGACGCTACCACCAATATTCTGTCCTTCACTTGCGTGGCAGGCACTGAGGACGGTTCCGTGGTTCTGAGCTTTGCGGTGGAGGGCGAGGAACCGGAGCAGTGGTCACTCCACTATTCCGCGGACAACGAGGACCCCCGGGAGGAAACCTTTGAGGGCAATACCGTTTCCCTCTCCGGTCTGACGGTAGGTAAGCTGTATACCTTCACGCTGGATGCCGGCGATAAGCTGACGCTGGGCGGTGAAAAGTCCCTGCAGTTTGTGGCTACACGATTGATTGTGGCTGACGATCTGACGCTTTCCTCCTCCGGCGACGGCGAAATCACCGTTCATTGGGACGCGCCCGGTGACGTTCTGGTGGACAGCTGGACCGTGCGGTGCTACAGTGACAACGGCTATGACGAAAAGAAAACCGTCACCGACACCGAGGCTGTCTTTATCGGTATTGATCCCGCCGCCAGCTACACCGTGGAGGTGGTGGCTTCCGGCATGACCCAGCCCGCACGAACCAGCATCACCGCTAACCCCATCCGGGTATCCGGGTTGTCTGTAGATGATTCCCAGCCCAGAAATCTGACGGTGCGTTGGGATTACACCGGTGAGAAACCCGCCGGCGGCTGGCTGCTTATCTATACCGTTGACGGTGCTGGAAAGAGCGTGGTCAAATGCGACCAGCCTCTGGCCGAAATCTCCCCCAAAATTCCCGGTGCCAAATACGCCATGACCCTTCAGGCGGCTGACGGCACCTCCGTACTGGGCGGCGTTTCCGACTATACCTGCCCCTCTGCCGCAGCCTTTAACCAGTTTGAGTTCTCCGCCGAAAACGCGGAGGCAAAGCTGCTGCGGACGCCAAATCAGTCCAAGTGGTACTTCGAAAACGTGGAGGACACCGACCTGACAGATACCTTTATCGCCGGTGAAAGTATCTCTGTCGGCATTCGCAACAGCAAGAGCTTCTATCTGCCGGGCACCGAGGTGGAGGTTCTCTATGTCATCCGGGATGCCTATGGTAATGTTCTGCCGGACTATCTGTCTTCTGAGAAGGTGTTCTGGAAGAATATCTGGGCAGGCGGCGACGCCAGATGCGGCGAGTTTACCATTCCCAAAGTTCCCGAAAACGCCGGAAGCTATGAGCTTTCTCTGATTGTGGAAGGTATGGAAATGGCAAAATTACCCTTTACCATCCAGTAATTTTCATAAATGGCAGGAAGCCGTCCCTATTTTGGGGACGGCTTCGTTATTTGCCACAAAGTCGGGACAGGAAACCGCAGGATCGTTATGCGATCCTATGAAATTGCGATTTGTTCAACATTTTTCCGAAAAATATGCTATAATCAGGCCATACTAGGATTTATGAGGTAACAATATGCGTGGAAAAAGCCACCTTCGCATCGCGCAGTATCTGATCGAGAATTATATGCCGGATGTGCCGAAGCACTGCCAGACCGCCTTCCGGGTCGGCTGTATCGAGCCGGACAGGAACCCCGCTACATATCTGAAGGGCTCCATCCGCTGTCAGTGGCTCCGGGGGCACAATTATCAGAACGCCCGCCGGTTTATGCGTGCCATCGCCGCCCGTCTGGAGCGAAAGGAACAGCTGAATCTGTTTGACTATTATACCTTGGGCAAGCTGATTCACTATACCACCGACGCCTTCACCTATGCCCACAATGATACCTTCCCGGTACAGCTCAAGGAGCATAAGGCCTATGAGGATGCCCTGCAGGAGCATTTCCTTCAGTTTATGGAGCATAACCCCCAGGTTGACATTCCCTCGGCGCACACCATTATGGAGGCCATCTCCAGCTACCATAAGGAATACGAACGGGTGGAATCCAACATTCACAACGAGTCCCGGTTTGCCCTGAACGCCTGCTGCTGCGTGCTGGCTATTCTCTGCCTGAAACCTGTTTTTTGAGAATCCGGAGGTAACCATGTTTCGCGTGTTTGCCATGTGTCTGGAAGCGGGAATCGCGGCGGTGATTCTGATTCCCCTGTTCTGGGTGCTGAACCGGTATTATTTCCGCAACGCCCGCCGGGCTGCCTGCTATCTGGTCATGTCAGTGTACCTTGCGGCTGTGGATGCCGTGGTGGGACTTCCCAGCCTTCTGTATATTCGCTTTGACCGGAATATCAATCTGGTGCCCTTCGCCTATATGTTCTCCGACTATGGAAACAGTCTGCTGAATGTTCTGCTGTTTGTGCCCCTGGGCTTTTTCCTGCCGGTACTGTGGAAGCGGTTCCGTTCCTTCCTGTGGACTGCCCTGTTTGGACTTGGCTTTTCCCTGTCTATCGAACTATTACAGCTGTTTACCTTCCGGGCAACGGACATCAACGACCTGATGACCAATACGGTTGGAACAATTCTCGGATGGTGCCTTGGCAGGCTCATGCTGAAGCTGTTTCCTTACATCCGGCCCAGCTGGAAAACCAGGGAGCTTGCGGTGGTGTTTGGCGTGACCTTTGCGGTTATGTTTCTGGCCCAGCCATTTCTCGCCGAAATTGTCTGGAATCTGATTCGAAAATAAGCGGCATCCGCGTTGGATGCCGCTTTTGTCATACATAATGCGTACTGAACAACGCAAAACGCCTTGAAAGCCAAGGCTTTCAGGCATTTCGTGCGTTGTTCTGGTGCAAGGACTTTGCGCCATATCGTGCAAAGTCCTTGCACCTGCCGAATTGCATGGTGCACCATGCAATTCGAATACGCATTGATTTCTGTCTAAATTCCATAAAAACGGTTACAAAGAGCCGTTTTTATGGAATTACGCACCTGACGGTGCGTGAATAAGCCGCAAGGCGGCTTATTCAGCAGACATTATATAGCACAGTTTCGCGCCGGGGGCAAAGGTTCTGGGTGTCACCATGTTGTCAAACTGGACAATAACCCCCTCCCGGTCTCTTGGGACGCCGATGACAACACCCTCTCCGAAAACCGGATGGCTCACCCGTTTTCCTGTGAGATTCTCCGCTTCTCTCCTATCTGGCAGTTCCGACTGAACAATCTGCCGCTGGGTGCGCTCCAGCAGCTCCGGGTCCATGGGAATCACATATTCCACGTTTTCTGGCTCCGCGTTGAACAGGAAGCGGCTGGGGCTGCGGAAGGAGCCGTCGTAATTGCTGCCGGACGCATCGGACAGAAACAGCCTGTCCCGGGCGCGGGTAAAGGCCACATAGCACAGCCTGCGCTCCTCCTCCAGCTTTTCCCGGGTATTGGCCCGCTTTCCGGGGAAAATTCCTTCCGAGAATCCACACAGGAACACCACGGGGAACTCAAGCCCCTTGGCGGCATGAATGGTCATCAGCTTCACCGCCTGGGCCTTTTCCGTTTGATCCATGTTGGTAAACAGCGCGGCGTGGTCAAGATAATTACCAAGCGTCACCTCCTCCCCCGCTTTTCCGGCAAAGTCGTAAATCGCCTGCTTCAGCTCCGCTAAATTGTCAAGCCGCTCCTCTTCCCCACTGGCCCGGAGCATATCCTCGTAGCCGCTCTCATTCAGGATGCCTGCCAGCAGGTCTGTCAAATCCATGCCATCGTAAATCGCCCGGTATTTTTCAATCAGCCGCACATACTCCCTGGCCCGGCTGCGGCGGAACAGCTCTGTATCCAGGTTAGCCGTCAAAGCTTCATACAGGCTGCATCGGTTCAGCTGCGCAAACTCCTTCAGGGCAGCGATTCGGGTGCGGCCCACGCCCCGGCGCGGCTCATTTACCGTACGCAGGAAGCTGATGTCGTCACCGCTGTAAATCATGCGCAGATAGCACAGAACGTCTTTGATCTCCTTGCGCTTGTAGAATTCCACGCCGGAATAGAGAACGTAAGGAATCTTATTTCGAATCAGGGATTCCTCCACCGCCCGGGAAACGTAGTGCGCCCGGTACAGCACGCCCATGGAAGAATAGGACATCCCCCCTTCGTGGAGGGCCCGCATATTCGCCGTAATCCAGTCCGCTTCCAGCTGGCCGGTCTTTCCGTGGAAATACAGGGGCTTTTTTCCGTCTGCGCGCACCGAAGTCAATTGCTTTTTCAGGCGATTGCGGTTTTTGTCGATGAGGGCATTGGAGGCCGCCAGAATCTGAGGAACGGAACGGTAATTGGTATTCAGGTAGATGGTTTTGGACTGGGGATGGCGGCTTTCAAATTCCAGAATGAAATTCACATCCGCGCCCCGCCAGGTGTAAATTGTCTGATCCGGGTCACCCACCACGAACAGATTCCTGTGGTAGCAGGACAATATTTCCGCCAGCGCGTACTGGTCTTTGTCAATATCCTGAAACTCGTCCACCATGATGTATTCCAGCCGCCGCTGCCACTTCTCCCGCACCGTCTGATCCCGTTCCAGAATATACAGCGCAAAGTACACCAGATCATCAAAATCCAGACCATAGCATTTGCGCTGTTCATAGAAATAGCGGTAGAGAACCTTGTCTTTCAGGGTATTGGCAGAATCGGAAAGGCTGCGCAGCTGCTCCGGATCGCCAATCAGCGTCTTGACGTAGCCCCTGCCGCCTTTACGCCAGCCGATATGGTCCACCGCTTCCTTGATGGTCAGCTCCCGACTGGTAATACCCAAATCCTCGAACACCCGCCGCAGAATGGACTCCTTGTCCTCCTCGTCCAGCACGATGAAAGTGGTCGGATACTGCACCACATGGCAGTCCTCTTTTAATAGTCCCACACAGAAACTATGGAAGGTGGTTATCCGGCCCAGATCCTGATCCGGCAGCTGGCGGCGGATGCGTTTTTTCATCTCCGCGGCGGCCTTGTTGGTAAGGGTCACGCACAGAATGTTGGCGGTGGAGATTCCCAGCATTTCCACCAGATACAGATACCGGGCCGTCAGGGTTTTGGTCTTGCCGGAACCGGCGCCGGCGACCACCCGGATATAGCCTTCTGTCGTGATGGCCGCCTCCTTCTGCTGGGGATTCAGTTCTTCCAGATATGTCATGGGTCTGCGCCTCCTTTTTGAGAAAGAATACCATCTATTAGGTCCAATAAACCGGGTGCCATTGAAAGCATTTGTCAAAAACAGCACATTATCTGCATTTTTCTCTTGCAAAATTCCACCTGCCGTGGTATAATGTCCGCAACTAAAGGACTTGGAGGTACTTTCCATGTTCAAGGATTGTACGGTCAGCGCTTTCTTTTATTACTACTATTACTTTTTTCACCCAAAAAAGTAATAGCGATTTGTGCTGCAAAGAATCCTAAGGCTGAATCAAGTATTTGAGCGCCGCACGAATTGCCCGTGCGGCGCTTATTTTTTAGGAGATGGATAAATTATGATCGCGATTCTGAAACCCGGCACCACCCCAGAGCAGACCCAGCACCTGGTAAGCTGGCTGAAAACCATGAATCTGGATGTCCATATTTCCAAGGGAGCGGAGGTTACCGTTCTGGGCCTGGTGGGCGACACCAGCCGGGTGGATATGGACCTGCTGAAAAGCCTGGAAATGGTGGAAACCGTAAAGCGTGTTTCCGAGCCCTTCAAGCAGGCGAACCGGAAGTTCCATCCTCAGGATACCATCGTGGAGGTTGGCAGCGCCAGAATCGGCGGCGGCTACTTCGCCATGATCGCCGGTCCCTGCTCCGTGGAATCCGAAGATCAGATTATCGAAGTGGCCCAGGCAGTGAAAGCCTCCGGCGCGACCATGCTTCGGGGCGGCGCGTTTAAGCCCCGTACCTCTCCCTATGCCTTTCAGGGCATGAAGGACGAGGGCATCCGACTGTTGCTGAAAGCCAAGGAAGCCACCGGCCTTCCCATTGTGACCGAGCTGATGAACATTTCTACCCTGGACCTGTTCGCGGATGTGGACGTGATTCAAGTGGGCGCCCGGAATATGCAGAATTTTGACCTTCTGAAGGAATTGGGCAAGACCAGAAAGCCCATTCTGCTGAAGCGGGGCCTGGCCAACACCATTCAGGAGCTGCTCATGAGCGCGGAATATATCATGAGCGAGGGAAATGAAAACGTCATTCTCTGCGAGCGGGGCATCCGCACCTTTGAGACTGCCACCCGCAATACCCTGGACCTGTCCGCTGTGGCTGTTCTGCACAATCTGTCTCACCTGCCTGTGGTGGTGGATCCCAGTCACGCCACCGGCAAGGCGGATCTGGTGGCGCCCATGGCCTGCGCTGCCGCGGCCGCCGGCGCCGACGGCATCATGGTG
Source organism: Clostridiales bacterium (assembly GCA_022786965.1). Lineage (GTDB taxonomy): Bacteria > Bacillota > Clostridia > Oscillospirales > Oscillospiraceae > Faecousia. The sequence goes on along the minus strand of JALFXH010000071.1, from coordinate 6,595 downwards.
GAGGTGCACAACAATCCCGCCTGCGCCCTTTGCGATGGCGCCCAGTCACTGACTCCGCCCCAGTTTGACGAGCTGAATCGGAAGGTCCAGAGAATTCGTGAGGTTCTGGTATGAATGTAGGAATTCTGGGGCTTGGCCTCATCGGCGGTTCCCTGGCCCGGGCCTATGCGCTGGAGGGGCACACCGTCTACGCGATTCAAAGAAACGAGACCATGCTGTCCTTTGCCATGCTGGCCGGGGCAGTACATGGCAAGCTCAACGAGGAAACCATACCAAAATGCGACCTGATCCTGCTGGCAATCTATCCCGATGGCAGCGCCTCCTGGCTGGAAAAGAACGCCCATCTGATTTCCAAAGATGCCCTTGTGCTGGACTGCTGCGGCGTAAAGCAGGAAATCTGCTCCCGGTGCTTCCCCATTGCCAAGGAATATGGCTTTACCTTTGTGGGCGGGCATCCCATGGCTGGCTCTCAGTTCTCCGGCTTTAAATACAGCCGGGCCGATCTGTTCAGCGGCGCCCCCATGGTGCTGGTGCCGCCGGTATTTGACGACATCGCCCTGCTGCAGCGGGTCAAGGACGCTTTGAAGCCCTGCAATTTCGGTTTCTTCTCCGTGACCACCGCCGAGGAACACGACAAAATGATTGCCTTCACCTCCCAGATGCCCCACATTCTGAGCAACGCGTTCATCAAGTCCCCCACCGCGCTGAAGCACAAGGGGTTCTCAGCTGGCAGCTACCGGGATTTGACAAGGGTTGCCTGGCTGAATCCCCAGATGTGGGCGGAGTTGTTTCTGGAGAACCGGGAGAATGTCCTGTTTGAACTGGACTATTACATCGACAGCCTGAAACAGTACCAGCAGGCCATTCGGGATAACGATATGGACGCTCTGGTGCGGCTGCTGGAAGAGGGCAAAAAGCGAAAGGAAGAGGTGGACGGATGAATACCGTGACTGTCAGCGCATCCAAAACCTATGACATTCTCATCGGCAGCGGTCTGCTGCCTCAGCTGGGCGAACAGGTAAAAAAGCTGGGCAGGGCCTCGAAAATCTGCGTGGTCAGCGAAACTACCGTCTTTCCTCTCTATGGAATAGCGGCAATGGACAGTCTGGAAAAGGCCGGATTCACCGTGGTGAGTTTCGTGTTTCCCGCCGGTGAGGAAAGCAAAAACGGCTCGGTTTTTCTGGAGCTTCTGAATTTCCTGGCGCAGAGCGGTCTGACCCGGTCGGACATGATCGTAGCCTTGGGCGGCGGTGTCACCGGTGACCTGGCCGGATTCGCGGCTGCCAGCTACCTGCGGGGTATCCGCTTTGTTCAGGTGCCCACCACCCTGCTGGCGGCGGTGGATTCCTCCGTTGGCGGCAAAACCGCCATCGATCTGCCGGCAGGCAAAAATTTGGCCGGAGCTTTCTGCCAGCCCAGTCTGGTGCTGTGCGATACCGACACACTGAACTCCCTCCCTTCCGACATTTTCCGTGACGGCTGCGCGGAGGTCATTAAATACGGAATTCTCTACGATCCTGTTCTGTTTGCCCATTTGGAGGAAAAGGGACTGGACTTTGACCGGGAAGCCGTCATTACCCGCTGTGTGGAATTAAAGCGGGACGTGGTCATGGAGGATGAATTCGACACAGGGGCCAGAATGAAGCTGAATCTGGGCCACACCATCGGTCACGGCGTGGAAGCCAAGAGCAATTTCACCCTGTCTCACGGAAAATCCGTTGCCATCGGCATGGCCATCGTCACCCGGGCCTGCAATTGCCCTGACGCACCACGCATTCTGTCGATTCTGAAACAGTTTGGTCTTCCCACCACCACTGAGGATTCCGCGGAAGATATCCTTCGCTATGCGCTGTCCGACAAAAAGCGTTCCGGCGACCTGGTGAAGCTGATTCTTCCCAAAGCCATCGGCGACTGCTCCATTGTGCCGACCCCAGTGGAGGGACTAAAATCCTTTATTCAGGCAGGACTGTAAGTATGGATATTACCATTCAACCTAAGCAGTTACAAGGCGATATTACGGTTATCCCCTCCAAGTCCCAGGCCCATCGCCTGCTGATCTGCGCGGCCTTCGCCGATGGGCCTACCATCCTGAACTGCCCGGAAACCAACCGGGACATGGACGCCACCGCCGGATGTCTGAACGCCCTTGGCGCTGACATCGTAAAATCCGAGACGGGATACTTTGTAACGCCTGCTGGTAAAACGCCGGAAAAAGCGGAACTCAACGTACACGACAGCGGCTCCACCCTGCGCTTCATGCTGCCGGTGGCCGGTGCGCTGGGGGTGGACACCCTTTTCCGAATGGAGGGCAGACTGCCCCAGCGGCCACTGTCTCCTATGTGGGAGGAGATGGAGCGGATGGGCTGCGCATTGACACGGCCTGCCGACGATACCATTCGCTGTACCGGAAAGCTTCGTCCGGGACATTACAGCATTGACGGCAGTGTTTCCAGTCAGTATATTACCGGGCTCTTGCTGGCCCTGTCTGTGCTGGACTGCCCCAGCCAGCTGGAAATCACCGGGCGGGTAGAATCCAGGCCCTACATTCAGATGACGAAAGATGCCATTTCCCAGTTCGGCTCCGACCCGGAGAATCCCGGCACGAAGCAGTTCCATTCCCCGGGAAACCTGACTGTGGAGGGAGATTGGAGCAACGGCGCATTCTTCCTGGCCGCAAACACACTGGGAAGCAAGCTGGACATCCACGGTCTGAAATCAGATTCCTCTCAGGGAGATCGGGCGGCGGCTGTGCTTCTTCCAAAGCTGCGGGAAGGCAGACAGGTCATTGACGCCAGGGATATTCCTGATCTGGTTCCGATCCTTTCTGTCGTCGCCGCCTGCTGCCATGGCGCTGAATTCACGAATATTCGGCGGCTGCGTCTGAAAGAATCTGACCGGGTGGCTTCTGTCATCGCCATGATCACCGCTTTGGGCGGAAAAGCGGAAGCGGATGGGAATACACTCCGCATTCTGGGAACCGGATTAACCGGCGGCACAGTAGACAGCGTGAACGATCACCGCATCGCCATGTCCGCCGCCATTGCCGCAACCATCTGTGAGGAACAGGTGACCATTCTCGGGGCGGATTGTGTACAAAAATCCTATCCCAGATTTTTTGAAGAATACCGTCGGTTAGGAGGCAATTATGAGCAGTACCTACGGTGAAAACTTAAAACTGACCATTTTCGGACAGTCCCACGGTCCAGCCATCGGTATGACGCTGGACGGAATTCCCGCGGGACTTCCCGTGAATTTTGATGAATTGCAGGCCTTTCTGAATCGCCGCGCCCCGGGACAGAACAATTGGTCCACCCCCAGAAAGGAAGAAGACCGCCCGGAGTTTCTGGCGGGTGTTCTGGACGGCTTTACCTGCGGGGCCCCCATCGCCGCCGTGATTCACAACACCAACACACGCTCCGGAGACTACGCCAACCTGAAGGATTGTCCCAGGCCGGGACACGCGGATTATACGGCCCAGATCAAGTACGGCGGCTTTCAGGACGCAGCGGGCGGCGGGCATTTCTCCGGACGTCTTACAGCCCCCCTGTGTATCGCGGGCGGTTTGTGTAAACAGTGGCTGGCAGAACAGGGCATCCGCATTGCCGCGAGAATTGCCGCTATTGCGGGTGTCACAGACATTGAGTCAGATACCCTGAATCCCCCGCTGGATTTGATTGGAACGGATTTCCCGGTACTCTCCCCTGACGCCGGTCAGCGTATGCGCGACAGAATTGCCGAAGTCCGCATGGAATGCGACAGCGTTGGCGGTATCATCGAGTGCTGTATCACCGGCGTACCTGCGGGACTTGGCGAGCCTATATTCGGCGGTGTGGAGAGTCGGATTGCGCAGATCGTTTACGGCATCCCGGCCGTGAAATCCGTGGAATTTGGAATCGGGAGGGAGGCCTCTGAGCTGCGGGGCAGCCAGTGCAACGACGCCTTCACCGTTAAAAATGGGAAGATTTCCACGCTGACCAATCATGCGGGCGGCATTCTGGGCGGAATCACCAACGGAATGCCTGTGATTTTCCGCGCCGCCATCAAGCCCACGCCGTCCATTTCCCGGCCCCAGCAGAGCGTTTCTCTGAGCAAAGCACAACAGCAGGAGCTGGTGGTAAAAGGCCGTCACGATCCCTGTATCGTCCCCAGAGCGGTGCCCGTCATTGAGGCCGCCGCGGCAATTGCCATGTTTGACCTGATTCTGGGGAACACGCAGACAGACAGGAGGAAGTAACGTCATGGATTTATCGGAAATCCGTCAGCAAATTGACGGCATTGATCAGGAACTGGTGCGGCTGTTCTGCCAGCGCATGAGCCTGTCCGCTCAGGTTGCCGACTATAAAAAAGCCAACAATCTGCCGATTTTCGTTCCCGCCCGGGAGCGGGCTATTCTGCAAAAGGTGGCACAGATGGCAGGCCCGGAGATGGAAAACTACACCCGGGTGCTGTACTCCATGCTCTTTGAGCTGAGCCGCAGCTATCAGAGCAAGCGAAATGGAGAAATGAGCGAGCTGTACAAGTCCATTTCCAAAGCCATCGACGAAACGCCTAAGCTTTTCCCCCAGGCCCCGATTGTGGCATGCCAGGGTGTGGAGGGCGCTTACTCCCAGATTGCCTGCGAAAAGATTTTCAAAAGCCCCTTCATTATGTATTTCAAGAATTTTGACGGTGTTTTCAACGCCATTGAGCAGGGTATGTGCCAGTATGGCATCCTCCCCATCGAGAACTCCACGGCAGGCTCCGTCACCAAGGTCTACGATCTCATGATCCGGCACAACTTCTCCATCGTCAGAACCTTCCGGCTGAAGGTAGACCACAATCTGCTGGCAAATCCCGGTGCTTCTCTTTCGGATATCAAGACCATCTATTCCCATGAACAGGCCATCAACCAGTGCAGCGATTTTCTGCGCGGCCTGTCCGGTGTCAACGTGGTTGCCGTGGAAAACACCGCGATTGCCTCGGAGATGGTGGCAAAATCCGGTCAAAAGGATGTGGCCGCCCTGTCCAGCCGCTCCTGCGCCGAGCTTTACGGCCTAAGCTGCCTGGCTTCCTCCGTGCAGGACAAGGGGAACAACCGCACCCGGTTCATCTGCATCAGCAAGAATCTGGAAATCTACCCCGGTTCCGACAAGACCAGCATCATGATGGTTCTGCCCCACAAGCCCGGCGCGCTGTACAAGGTTCTCGCCCGTCTGTACACCCTGGGCATCAATGTGACCAAGCTGGAATCCCGTCCCATTCCCGACCGGGAATTTGAGTTCATGTTCTATTTCGATCTGGACACCTCTATCTACTCAGAGGAATACGTGCAGCTTATGTGCGAGCTGGACGAGCTGTGCGAGGAGTTCAAGTATCTGGGCAGCTATACTGAGGTGATTTGATGAAGTGCGGATTATTGGGCCGGAAGCTGGGACACAGCTACTCCCCGCAGATTCACGGACTGCTGGGGGATTATTCCTATGATCTTTTCGAAAAGGAACCGGAGGAGCTCACTGCTTTCCTGCGGGACGGGGATTTTAGCGGCATCAATGTGACCATTCCCTACAAAAAGGATGTGATACCCTCTTTGGACGAGCTCTCCCCCGCCGCCAGGAAAATCGGCTCTGTCAATACCATCGTCCGCAGATCCGACGGAAGCCTGTTCGGGCACAATTCCGATTATTTCGGCTTTGTCTCGCTGGTAAATCACAGCGGGATCGCCGTAGAGGGGAAAAAAGTGCTGGTTCTGGGCAGCGGCGGCACTTCCAATATGGTTGTAGCAGCGCTTCGGGATTTGGGTGCCGCGCCTGTGGTAATTTCCCGCTCGGGGGAAAATAACTATGATAATCTGCACCTGCACGCCGATGCATCCGTCATTGTTAACGCAACACCCGTGGGTATGTACCCAAACACTGGCGTTTCCCCCATTGACCTGAACCGCTTTCCCAAATTGGAGGGCGTGCTGGATGTGATCTACAATCCCGCGAAAACCAAATTGCTGCTGGATGCCGAGGCTTTGGGCATTCCCCACGAAAACGGTCTATGGATGCTGGTGGCCCAGGCAAAGGAAGCTTCGGAGTATTTTACCGGGAATAAACTATCTGATGACATGATTGGCAAAATCCACCAGAAATTGTCGCGGCAGATGAAAAATATCGTTCTGATCGGGATGCCCGGCTGCGGAAAAAGCACCATTGGCAACCTGTTGGCGGAAAAACTTGGACGAAAATTTGTTGACGCGGACGCAGAAATCGTCCAAATGGCCGGCAAGCCGATTCCCGAGATTTTCGCCCAGGACGGAGAAGAAGTCTTCCGCAAATGGGAGACGACAGCGTTGGAGAATTTGGGCAAGCAATCCGGTTTGGTGATTGCCACCGGCGGCGGCTGCGTGACCCGGGAGCGGAACTATCCCGCCCTTCATCAGAACGGCAGCATATTTTGGCTGGAGAGGGATTTGTCCCTGCTGCCAACGGACGGGCGGCCTTTGTCTCAGGCCAGCCGTTTGGAGGAAATGTATGCGCATAGACGGCCCATGTACGAAGCCTTTGCGGATATCCGGGTGGAAAACGCCGGAAGCCCGGAGGAGACTGTAACGGAAATTCTGGCAAAGCTGGAG
>JALFXH010000087.1 GCA_022786965.1 Clostridiales bacterium | reverse complement strand
TTTCCTACTACCGTGACCACTACAAATTTGTTCCCCCGGACTATCAGCTTTCCGAGGCGGAGAAGCAGTGGCAGGAGATTCCCGGCAACTACATTTCCTATGGTACGGACACGGTGCACGAAACCGACGTGGGCTTTGCCTGCTGGGAAAAGGACGGGGTGCGCTATTCCATCATGGACTCCGGGGCCAAGGTAAGCCCACAGGTTCTGTTCGCCATGGCGAAGGAACTGATGCAATAAAGGAATGCAAAACGAGATCGCTTCCTGTAATGCGGATAATGCTTATAACCCGTAGGGGCGGGTCACTGACCCGCCCTTCGGCGTCAGCCGCTGGTTGGAATAGCCGCTTTGCGGAAGGGAGGGTCAGTGACCCTCCCCTACAGTCACCACCTCGGGAACGCGATAGGCATGAAACGGATTGCATTCTGCATTCAGCATTTTGCATTACCGGAAAAATGGGCTGCCGGAACTTCCGACAGCCCAATTTGTCATGTTATTTTTCTTTCCTGGAAACAATCAATCCCACGATGAATCCGATGGCGGCAGGGCACACCCAACCCAGTCCCAGGGAGTACAGGGGCAGCACCTTCCCCGCGAAAGCCGTCAGCGTGCTCAGCAGGGCACTGCCCGGCACCATGCCGGAAACCGCGCCGATCATGTCAAACACCGCCGCCACCAGCGTAAAGGCAGTGGTCCAGACGTAGACGCTCTTGCGGTTTCCGAAAGCCTTGCCGAAAAGAGCCAGCAGCACCAGCGTGATGGCCAGAGGGTACAGGAACATCAGCACCGGCACGCACCAGGCCACGATGGAGGACAGGCCAAAGTTGGCGATTCCAAAGGAAACCACACTGAAAATAACGGCCCACTGGTTGTATCCCGGCCCTTTGGGGAACATATCCACGAAAGCCTTGGAGCAGCTGGTAACCAGTCCGATGGCGGTTTTCAGGCAGGCGAAGGTTACGATGGCAGTGAGCAGCACGGAGCCGGCGGCGCTGAAATAGTGGTCGGCAATGAGACCCAGCACCTCGCCGCCATTGGTCGCGTTTTCACAGATGGGGGCGCTCTGGGTGCTGATTAGCGTAATGAACAGATAGATAAAGCCCATGAACAGGCAGCTGAAAATACCGGCCTTGGCGGTGTTCCGGGCCACGTCAGCGGGCTGGGTGACCCCGTGGGAGCGCACCACATCAATGACCACGATGCCGAAGGCCAGTCCCGCCAGGGCATCCAGGGTGTTGTAGCCCTCCAGAAAGCCCCGGAAGAAGGCTCCACCCGCAGTCTCATACCCCGCCGCCGGGGTGACGGCGGAAACGCCGGTGAGGGGTTTCCACAGCGCGGCAATCACCAGCACCGCCAGGAACAGCAGGAAGACAGGATTTAGCCATTTTCCAATCCACGTCATGATTCCGCCGGGTTTCAGGGAGAAATACAGGACAACAGCGAAGAAAATGAGAGAAAATGCAGCAAGGAACAGCCCCTCATGTCCGGCGGGCAGCAGCTTCACCGCTCCCACGGAGAAGGCCGTGCTGGCGCACCGGGGGATGGCGAACAGAGGGCCGATGGTGAGATACAGCAGGGTGCAGAAGAACAGGCTGTACCCCTTGGACACCCGCCCGGACAGCTCCACCACGCCCTCGCTGCGGCTCAGGCCCAGAGCTACCACCGCCAGCATGGGGATGCCCACGGCGGTGACGAAGACCCCAAAAAAGGCGCTCCAGATGTTCAAGCCCGCATCGATGCCCAGCTTTGCCGGGAAGATCAGGTTGCCCGCGCCGAAGAACATACCAAAGAGCATACTGGTGATGGCCACGGTTTCCTTGGTGGTGAGACTGCGTTTCATGGGAATAACCCCTTCCATAAATGTTATTGGTATCGTATCGGATTTCTGGGCTTCCCGCAAGGGGAAGGGAGTTTCCTGAAAAGAAACTAAATTTGGAAAAAGTTGATTTACAATAGATTTTATGAAGGATTTGTGTTATAATCGAAACATCGAACAAAAATGAAGGGAAAATAAGCAGAAAGTTGATTTTTACGCAACAAAGGAGGTCCCATGGCACAGATCAGTCACGAAATCGGAAAACGCATCCGCGCCTTCCGCAAGGCCCGGCACATGACGCTGGACGAGCTGGCCCGGATTCTATGCAAGAATAAATCCACCCTTTCCAAGTACGAAACCGGGGAAATTGTCCTGGATATTGAGACAATTTATGAGATTTCCCGGGCGCTGGGCATTCATGTGGAGCAGCTGCTGTACTGCACCCCGGAGCGGACCTCCATTCAGGAGCCGGAGGCCCAGTCCAACTTTTTCAGCGACCTGACCCAGTTTTACAGCTACTACTACGACGGCCGGGTGAACCGCATTGTCCCGGCGGTGTTTGACGTTCTGCTGCTGTCGGAGGATCACCGTTATAAGATCATGATGTACATGAACTTTTCGGATTTTGACAGCTATCAGGACTGCGGAACCGCCTGCTGGGGGTATATGGAGCACTACGATGCCATCACCAATATCACCCTGACCAATCAGGCCTCCCCCATGGAGCGGGCGTTTGCCCAGATTCTTGCCACCTTTACCACCTCCGATACCATCTGGGGCCTGTTTACGGGACTGTCCGCCCGGCCCATGATGCCGGTGGCCATCAAGATGCTGTTTTCCAAGAAAAGACTCCCCATGGACGAGAATCTCATGCGCCGTCTCAAGGTCACGAAAGAGGACGTCCGGCTCATGAAGCACTACAATATGATGACAGTGCTTTGAGACGCCCAGGCCGCAGGGCGGCCAGCCAATGCGTTACGAACCCGGGCGGTCAACGTACATCCTTTGGGCCCCTCGACCGGAAGTGCTTAGCAAGGTAAAGCAGAATTTAGCGGAACAAAGCCTTCCCCTTTGGGGAAGGTGCCCCAGTGCGCACACTGGGGCGGAAGAGGGCGGTAAAGCATAAATCCTTCTTCAACGTTTCGGCGAAATGGTAGGAACCTCTTCCGACCTCGCTAACGCTCGGCCACCTT
>JALFXH010000069.1 GCA_022786965.1 Clostridiales bacterium | reverse complement strand
GTAAGCGTAAAAACTCCCCGCGGCTTGCGTAGCAGGGCAGCAGCATGAGACAATATCCCAAAACGCGAATATCTCCCATGCAGTCTAAGGGAGATATTTGTCACATTGGGAGATGGTCAAAAATGGAGCAAAGTCTGCAAGTAATGTCCAAGCAAGAGCGGTTAGAAAACTGGACAGCCCGGATCATGGCCTGCCGCAGCAGCGGTATGACCGTCCGGGCCTGGTGCCGGGAAAACGGGCTGTCTGAGAAGACCTATTACTATTGGCAGCGGAGGTTGTTTCAGACTCTGTCGGAACAGCAGACGGTATACAAAACAGCCTTTGCCGAGGTCACGCCGCCGCAGCTGGTCTGTTCTGGAAATGTGGCTGTGACCGTCCGCATTTCCGGAGCTGAGGCGGATATTCATTCCGGCGCGGATGCGGACACCGTGGAAACGGTGCTGCGGATTCTGAAATCATGCTAAGCGATTTCACGGGAGCGGACAAGGTCTACATTGCCTGCGGCTACACCGACTTGAGGCGCGGCATTGACGGTCTGGCCGCCATGGTTCAGCAGCAGTTCAATCTGGATCCTTTCACCAACACCCTGTTCCTATTCTGCGGTCGACGCCGGGATAGAATCAAGGCACTGTACTGGGAAGGCAACGGATTTGTTCTGCTTTACAAGCGGTTGGAATCCGGCAGCTTCCAATGGCCCCGGAAGGAAAGTGAAGCCAAAACGCTAACTGCCCAGCAATATCGTTGGCTCATGGAGGGCCTGAGTATCGACCAACCAAAGGCGCACAAGCCGGTAAAAGGTCTGGAAATTATTTGAGAAATTTCCTATTTTGCTGTACTTTTCAGGAGAAATATGGTATAATAAGCACATGAAAAGTACGAATGATTTCCAGACAAGCAACCGGGAAATGGTCACCATTTCCCGGGCGGAATATGAGGAACTTCAGGCTCAGAGCAAGCGTGTTTCTGAGCTGGAAAGTCGTGTGGATTTGCTCATGGAGGCCCTGAGCCTTGCCCGGCACAAGCGGTTTGGCGCATCCTCCGAGAAGACGGACGAATCTTTCATGGAGCAGCTGAGCTTCCTGTTCAACGAAGCCGAGGTGTTCTCCACCGCAGAAAAAGAGGAACTGGAAGCCACCGATGTGGCAGGCCACAAGCGGCACAAGAAGCATACCTACACCCTGGATACCATTCCGGAAGGGATCCCCACGAAGCAGGTGGAGCATCGTCTGGAGGGTAAGGAACTGGTCTGTCCTCAGTGCGGAGATACCATGACGGAGATCGGCAAGGAAGTCGTAAAGACGCTGGAAATCATCCCTGCCCAGTATATCGTCCGGGAGGATATTTACTACACCTACGCCTGTAAAAGCTGCTGCGAAAATGCTGACGAGGGCTGCGAGACTCCTGTTGTGAAAGCACCCCGGGAGAAGAACATCATCCCCGGCAGCTTTGCCACCCCAGAAGCCATTGCCTACATCATGACACAAAAGTTCGTCATGGGCTCACCCCTGTACCGGCAGGAGCAGGAAATGAACCGGCAGGGCATCCAGCTGAGCCGCCAGACCATGTCCAACTGGATTCTGAGGGCCACAGAGGATTATCTGACTCCCATATACGACCGGCTGCATGAGGAGCTGCTCAAAAGAGAAGTCCTCCACGCAGATGAAACCACCCTGCAGGTTCTCCACGAGCCGGGGAAGGAACCGCAGAGCAACAGTTATATGTGGCTATACCGCACCAGTGGGGATACGGATAAGCCTATAGTTCTGTACGAGTACCAGCCGGGACGGAGTGCGAAACATCCAAAGGAGTTCCTGACAGGCTTCCATGGCTATCTCCATACGGACGGCTACGCCGGATACCACAGCCTTCCGGAAGAGATAACGGTAGTTGGCTGCTGGGCCCATGCCCGGAGAAAGTTCGACGAGGCAGTAAAATCTCTGCCAAAGGGTAAGGCCAAGGGCAGCTCCGCGGCACAGGGTCTGGCTTACTGCAATTTGCTGTTTGCAATTGAGCAGGGATTGGCAGAGAAAACAGCGGAAGAAAGATATAATGAGCGGCTGAAGCAGGCAAAACCTGTTTTAGACGCGCTTCTTGCATGGGCAAATACCAGAACAGCGGCGCCGAAGTCCGCCCTGGGAAAGGCGTTTACTTATCTGAAAGAGCAGTGGCCATACCTGACGAATTATCTAAAAGATGGCAGACTGGAACTGAGCAATAACCGGGCAGAGAGAAGTATCAAGCCCTTTGTCATTGACCGGAAGAACTTCCTGTTTGCCAACACGCCCAAGGGAGCGAAAGGAAGCGCCATTATGTTCAGCCTGATCCAGACCGCCATTGAGAATGGGCTGGATCCCTATCAATACCTGACCTGGCTGCTGAAAACAGCAAACACCGCGGATATGGATGACATAGAAGTAGTACAAAGCCTGCTGCCCTGGAACGCCGCGGCAGAGTGTATTGCATATACCAAGTGAGGGAGGGTTTGGAGCGATGAAACTTAAAAAGCATGGAGCCTTTCTGGTTAATTTCGTAATTGATTTTGCCAATGGCGACGTGAGCCGCCGGGAGTTCGATATGGACTATTCCGGCTATGTGATAGAACACTTTCCAGAATTTGAACGGGAGCATCCTCGCCTTTCCAGGAGGTTTGCGGATACGATTGACCGCACATATTCCACCTGCTCTTGGATGACGGATGACGCATTCCAGTATGCCATTGGTGATGCCGTGGATACGTTTCTCGGCGAGGCACCCGCAGCGGACATATATTGATTTTCACGCCGGATACCTTAGTTGATGTCCGGCAGTTCCTTTACAAGGGTAGATTTGACGCTTAC
>JALFXH010000046.1 GCA_022786965.1 Clostridiales bacterium | reverse complement strand
CAGCCATAACAGGGGTGGCCGGGAGATAAAGTAGGAGGACGGGAAGTTTCCTTCCCGCCCTCCGGCCTGCGTGTCATCATGCGTTCATAGGGGCTGTCGGTGTAGCGGGTCAAACCGTCTTGTCCTCGCTTTCCTCGTCGCTGCCCCCGTCAGCGTCCGGCTCGTCAGATTCCTCGGTCTCCCAGGAGTCCTCGTCCTCCTGGTCGGTATCATCCTCGCCGTAGTCATAATCGTCCAAATTGTCGTTGCCCTTGGTCTTGGGCTTATTCTTGATGAATTTGAAGTAGGCAAAGGCACCGCCGCCCAGCAGGGCCAGCACCACCAAAAGAATGGCCGGATTCAGTCCGGCGGGTTTCTGCGCCGGTTCCTCCGGCTCTGCGGTTTCCTCTGGGGTCTCCGGTTCCGGCTCCTTGCCCGTACAACCGCTCATGTTGGTGGCACACACCGGGCAGGCCGTATTGACTGTACCGGCTACACATTTCTCCGTACAGGTACAGGTGGCGGGCTGCTCCTGGGTGGTCTGGCCGTCCTCCATCAGCGCCATCAGGTCCGCCTCGTCCACCTGGTTCAAAAAGTGGACAGCGGTTTCCTTGTCCTCGTTGGCCCGGTCAATGAGGATGTAGAAGTAGTTGCCCGCCTTGGTGGTGACGGTGATGAGCTGTTTGTTGCCGCCAAAATCATCCACCAGGGCGGCGTTGCCCTCCGGGGTCAGGGCCGGACTGTCCTCGGTTTCCTCCACCACCACATTGCTGTCGTTGGTGGCGTCCTCTGCCGGGGGCTGGTCCGTCCCCTGAGCAAAGGCAGTTACCGAAAGGCCCATCATCAGCACCATGGCGGCGCAGAGGGCCGCAAGGCTTTTGAAAATTCTCTTATTCTTCATGGTCAATCTCCTCCTGTTCGGGGTAGTCAGCAGAGGCAGCGGCCATGCCGGGAACCACTCCGTGGGACAGCATGGCGTTCAGCTGCTCCGGGGTCAGCCGCAGGGCGCGCACCATCTGGACAATCTCCAGGTTCTCTGCCTCGGTTTTCTGCGCTTCCAGGGTTTTCAGCTTGTCCTGGTACTCCGCGATCTTCTCGCGGACCTTGGAAATCTCCTGGTCAATGCGCTGGATTTTGTTCTTAGCCATAATCAATCACTCCTTGAAAAGTTTCTGTTACCAGTTCATCAGACCGTAGCCCTTGATACACTCGTAGGTCAGGGAATAACTCTTGATCTTGCAGGCGTCGCCGCTGTTACCCTCGACCGTATAAACCCGGCTGCCGTCCGTGCCGACCACAAGGCCCACATGGTCGGCTCTGCCATCCAGGTCCCAGTCAAAGAAGATAGCGTCGCCGGGGGCGATATTGGCGTAATCACGCCCTCCCCACTGCCCATGAGATTGAAACCAGGGAATGCCTTGGGACTGACAGGAGGCAAAGCGTGGTTTGGACAGCCCCATCTGGCCGTAACACCAGGACACAAAGCAGGCGCACCATTCTACACGGGAATTAAAGCCGTACCAGCTCCAGTAGGGCTGGCCGCCCACATTGCCCACCTGACTTTTCGCAATATCCACGACAGCCTGATTACCGGGGCGGGTGCCGTTGACAAATACCACACCGGTCAGGTCCTCGGAATTGCTCATATCCGGGGAGCCGCCTCCGAAAATGAGCGGCTTGTTGCCCAGCGTCTGCCGGTACACCTGATACATTTCCAGCTGCTCCGGGGTCAGCAGGTCTGATGCCACAGAAGATATGGGTTTGCTGGTGAGCTTTACATTCAGGATGTAATACTCGTAGGGAACTTCTACCTCGTATTCGTATTCTTCCGTCGTGACCTCGCCGGTTTCCGGATCGGTAGATGTGGTGGTGCCGGTCCGCGTTTCTGTCCGGTATCGTATCTCCACTTCCTCGGTGAGCGTCAGTTCATACTGTGCGTCGAACACGCGCTCCAGCTCCGCCTGGGCGCTCTGCTGGGTGTAGCCCTGCAACACGGCGGACAGGTAGGCCGCCAGCTCATGGGGGTCATGCCCGATCATATCCAGGTCATAACGGTACTCGTCATACCCCGGATGGCTGCTTTCGATGTTGTCGATCTCGGCTTGCAGCGCCGTTTCTTTGGCAGCGTAGTCCGCCTCCACCGCCACCAGCTCAGGATCATCCGACGGGTAGGTGGTGCCGGACACCACGGAACCGATACTCTGCGCCATCATGGAGCAGGAGGACATGGTGTTGAGCAGCATACAGACCAGCAGGAAGATTGCACCCGCAATCAGGAAGCCTTTTTTGTGGCGCATGACGAATGCCCCGGCCTCCTGTGCTTTTTCCTTGACCGTCTTGGCGGCCTTGCCGGTCTTTTGGGCTGCGCTTGCGGTATTCCCGGCAGCTTGACCGGTGCGCTTGGCGGCAGCGTATTCCTTCTTGATGGCCTGTTTCTGTTGCCAGCGGGAGATGGGATTGCTGGCAAGCTGGGGATTTTCCCGCAGGGACTTCTGATACAGGGCGTTCACATTGGCCTTTTCCAGCTTCTGCTCGGCCTGGGCCGCCTTGCGGTAGGGCTTCAACTTGTGGCTGCGATAGCTGTCCTGAACCAACCGTGCGCCGGTCTCAGCAGCCTCCTCGGACTTGTGGGCGCTCTCCACACCCACATTGTCCTGCTCGGTCTCCCGGATTTCCTTAT
>JALFXH010000192.1 GCA_022786965.1 Clostridiales bacterium | reverse complement strand
TTTTATTTCACTGTCTCTCATAGAGGGAGCATATCAAAAGACCACCGGGTTAATTGTTTAGTTCAGAGAAGCAATAGCATCCCGAATTCGCTGGGCAGTACGCTCCTGCCCCAGAATCTGCATCACAGTATACAGGTCGGGAGAATTGGTCTGCGCGGTGACCGCCAGACGGATCATGGTGGAAACATCGGTTACAGTACCGGGGAAAGCAGAGGGATCTGCCTTGTAGGCCTTCATATCGGTGGTAAAGCCGATATCCGTGGTAATACCCTTGACCTTATCGAACCAAGTGGAAGAATCATCGGCAGGGTCGTATCCATCCAGAAACCGGTTCAGCACATCCACAATAACCGCCTTGTCAAATTTTGCGTCAAATTCCGGCTTTTGCAGATATTCGTCATAGAAGAAGCCCATATAAGGCTTTGCGTCCTTCCAGACCGCCAGGTCCTTCCGGGGCTTCTTGCCGCCCCGACCGATGGTGAGGATACGCTTGGCATACGCGGGATCAGCGGTAAGCTTCACGCCGAAGTCAGGGTCAAATTCCTGTGCCCATTCGGTCAGCAGAGTGTAAACCTTCTCAGCATCCATCCGGGAGATGACATTCTTGGATACGTCCGTCAGCTTGGCGTAGTCAAACAGAGAACCGGCGGGATTCAGCTTCTTGGGGCTGAACTTGAAGGTGTCCGCGGGCGCATCGGGATTGGCCCGCCGCCAGTCCTCAAAGTTGGAGTTCAGCAGAGTCATGATATACTCATAGACCGCCTCCACCGGGAAGCCTTCCGCCTTGTAGTAGGTCAGCGCCAGCTCGGGGTCTTTCCGCTTGCTGAGCTTGCGCTTGGAGGTGCCATCCATCTTCATCAGCGGCCCGATGTGGACATATTTGGGCAGCTTGAAGCCCAGCGCCTTGAACAGCTGAATGTGGAAGGGCAGGGTAGGCAGCCACTCGTCGCCCCGGACAACGTGGGTGGTGCGCATCAGGTGATCGTCCACAGCGTGGGCAAAGTGGTAGGTGGGGATGCCGTCGGATTTCAGAAGAACGTGGTCAATGTCGTTTTCGGTGATGGTCAGCTTACCTTTCACCAGATCGTCAAATTTGAACTGGTTTTCGATGGAGCCGGTGGAACGGAATCGGAGAACCCAGGGCATTCCGGCATCCAGCTGGGCCTGAATGTCCTCCATGGGGCGATCACGCCACATGGCGTACTTCCCGTAGTAGCCGGTGGTTTCCTTATTGGCTTCCTGCTGTTCCCGCATGGCAGCCAGCTGTTCTTCCGTGCAGAAGCAGGGATAGGCCATACCCTCGGCAACCAGCTTTTTGGCGTAGACGTGGTAGATGTCCGCACGCTGACGCTGGCGGTAGGGACCGTAGGCGCCGTTGTCCCCATCCATGGTAGCGCCCTCGTCAAAGTGGATGCCATAGTGCTTCAGGGTGTTGATGAGCACCTCCACCGCGCCGGGAACCTCCCGCTTGGCATCGGTGTCCTCCACCCGAAGGAACAGCACGCCTCCGCTCTGATGGGCCATCCGTTCCGCGGTCAGACCCTGCACCAGATTGCCCAGATGGACGAAGCCGGTGGGGGAGGGGGCCATCCGGGTGACAATTGCGCCCTCCGGCAGCTGCCGGGGCGGGTATTTTTCTTCCAGAGACTCCGGAGTTTCCGTCACGTCAGGGAACAGAAGCGCGGCCAGTGCCTGATAATCCATAGTCAGATACCTCTTTTTCCATTAAGTTTTCCGTATTATACCACAGAGCGTCAGGAAAATCAATTCTGCCATATCGCAAATCAGGCCCTTGCGAAACGAAATGTTTTGTGGTAAAATGACAGGCACAATTATAAATGAAGGAATGTGAAGACAATGAGTGAAGTCATTACCGATACCGCCGCCCCGAAGAAGCGGATGCTCTCCGGCATCCAGCCCTCCGGCGATCTGCATCTGGGCAACTATCTGGGAGCCATCCGGAACTGGGGCGCCCGCTCGGATACCTATGAGTGCTTTTATTTCATGGCGGACCTGCACACCATTACGGTTCGCCAGAACCCGGCCGACCTGCGCCGCCGGACGCTGGAGCAGCTGGCCCAGTACATCGCCTGCGGCCTTGATCCGGAGAAGAATACCCTGTTCATCCAGAGCCATGTCCATCAGCACGCGGAGCTGGGCTGGGTGCTGAACTGCTATACCATGTTCGGCGAGCTGTCCCGGATGACCCAATTCAAGGACAAGGCAGCCAAGCACGCGGAAAATGTCAACGGCGGCCTGTTCACCTATCCGTCCCTGATGGCGGCGGACATCCTGCTGTACCAGCCCGATCTGGTGCCTGTGGGCCATGACCAGAAGCAGCACTGTGAGCTGACCCGGGACATTGCCAAGCGCTTTAACGGCATCTACGGCGACGTATTCAAGATTCCGGAGCCCTACATCCCGGAGACAGGCGCCCGAATCATGAGCTTGAACGCCCCGGAGACCAAGATGTCCAAGTCCATCCCCGAGGGGTGCGTCTTCCTGATGGAAAAGCCTGAGGACATTCAGCGCAAGTTTAAGCGGGCCATCACCGACTCTGACACGGAGAACTGCGTCCGTTTTGACCCGGAGAACAAGCCCGGTGTTGCCAACCTCATGAGCATTTACTCCGCCGTCACTGGCAGGACCTATGCCCAGATCGAGGAAGAATTCGCCGGCTGCGGCTACGGAAAGTTCAAGCCGGTGGTGGGCGACGCGGTCATTGAGCACCTTCGGCCCATCCGGGAGGAGGCTTCCCGCCTGATGAAGGATAAGGCTTACTTAGAGAGCGTCTACCGCAGCGGTGCCGAGAAGGCAAGCTTCGTTGCCGAGAAGACTCTGCGGAAGGTCTACAAAAAGGTCGGCTTTGTGGCGCGCTGATGGCTGAGGATTTCATTTTGGACAGCCTTTCGGAAATGGACCCCTATGACCGGGAGGAGCGCTGCCGGAAGACCATTCGTACGTTGCTGAAGGCGATTGTTATGCGTATTGCCGCCGGTGCCTTGCTGGCAGTCGCGGTTGTTCGCGGGGGCGCGGCGCCAATTGCGCTTGGCCTCACCGGCTTTGCGCTGCTGCTGATCCTTTCGGGGTTGATTCCCCTGGCTCGGGAACTGAAAAAGCAGAAAGGTGTTCTGGATGAATGCCTGAATCAGCAGAAGCAAGCGGAGCAGTCGGACAAAGACTAATAAAAAGCACCGCGGGAAATGAACTGCTCCCCGTCAAGAGGACAATGAAATAATATAAGAATTTTGTAGAGATGCACAGCGCTGCGGCGCTGTGGGAACCGTGGATTCCGTGCGCTTTGTGCCAAAAGCACAAGCGTACAGAATTCACGGTTTTATTTAT
>JALFXH010000185.1 GCA_022786965.1 Clostridiales bacterium | reverse complement strand
TCCTGTTCAAGCTGGCGGTGAGCAGGCGATCACCATGAATGTGGTGGCAGCCACCTGCAACATCAACCGGGGGCAACTGGAAAAGCTCCGGGGTACCTGCGTATCTCAGGTGAAGCGGACCAATGGTGCTTACTCCTTTGAGGATGCCTTTGACTTCCAGAAACGGTAGCTAAATGCCGAGACTGGTGACAAAATTCAAGTACCTGAAGCCAGGGGGCGGCGGCAAATCCGTGGGCGGTTATGCCCGGTATATCGCCACCCGGGAGGGGGTGGAAAGAATCGATGACAGCCACCGCCATGCCCCGGCAACAAAGAAGCAGCAAGCTCTCATTGAGAAGATTCTGCGGGATTTTCCAGACACAAAGGGGAGCCAGGAATACGAGAATTTCCTCCGGGAGCAGACGGTGGAGAACGCATCAGAATTCATTACCATGGCAATTGAGGAGAACCTGGATGCTGTGGCGAATACGAAAACCTATGCCGACTATATTGCCACCCGTCCCCGGGCGGAGCGGTTTGGAAGTCATGGGCTGTTTACGGACGAAGGTGTGGAGGTACAGCTGAACAAAGTCTCGCAGGAGCTGAATGCCTACAAAGGCACTGTGTACACGGCAATTCTGTCCCTGAAACGGGAGGATGCTACCCGGCTGGGGTTCGATAACGGCACCCGCTGGCGGGATTTCCTCCGGGGACAGACGCAGAACCTTTCCGAGAATCTCAAGATTCCCATGGAGCATCTGCGGTGGTATGCCGCATTCCACAACGAGGGCCACCATCCCCATGTCCACCTTATTGCCTACTCTGCGGTGCCGGGGGAGGGGCATCTGAGCAAGCAGGGGATGGAAAATATGCGCTCCGCGTTTGCCAGAGATATTTTTTCACAGGAGTTGCTGTTCACCTACCAGCAGCAGACCGAGTACCGTGACCGGCTCCGGGAGCAAGGCAGGGGGAGCATTTCGGAGATCGTGGCACAGATCGACGCTGGAACCTATCAGAATCCCCGGATTGAGGAACTGCTGATCCAGCTTACTGACCGGCTTTCCCGCACCACCGGGAAGAAAGTGTACGGCTATCTCAAGCCGGATGTGAAAGCCATGGTTGACCAGATCGTAGCGGAGCTTGCCGGGGACGAGAATATCCGAAAGCTGTATGATTTGTGGTATGAACAGCGGGAGGATGTGCTGCGCACCTACACAGACACCTTCCCGGGCAGGGTTCCTCTGGAGCAGAATAAGGAATTCAAGTCCATCCGCAACGCGGTGATTCAGGAAGCGCTGAAAATCACGCCACAGGTCTGGCGGCAAACAAATGCTGGGGAGCAGCTGCGGACAGTAGAGAAACCGTTCAGCGAACCTGATTTTGGCCTCCCATATCCGCCTCGATCACCAGAGAACACGGATGACGATGGGGACGATTCTGGTGTTGCTGAGGAACATCACCTTGACGATGCGGAGGATTTATCCGAGAGGGGAATCCGTCCAGAACCAGTGTATATTCCCAACCTAGACCGCTCCGTCAGTGCCCTTATGGCCCAGCTCACGCGGCTGTTTCAGGAGCAGGACCAGCAGCGGAAGCAGAACGAACGGCAGCAGATTGACCGCAAACAGCGCCGGGAAATCAGCGAGAAAAAGCAGGCTATGGGCATCCGGGACTGATTTTCAAACAGGCTGCCGCCAAGGGGACAGTCTAACTGTACGATGACACCAGCTGCCTGTCATCATGACCCCAGGAAAGAACTTGTCACCTGAAGATATTACAGCAGATAGGAAAAGTGAGATATCCTGTTACAAAAAATAGAAAATTATATATCCCTAACTTGATGAAACGATTGGAGGCAAAATGGAAAGTTATATACCCTTTACGGAGCAACAGCGGGAACAGGCCAGACGGACAGACCTGGCGGCGTTCCTGCGGCAATGCGGGGAGGAAGTGAGAAAATCCGGCTCGGAAAATATGTGGCTGGATCATGGGCAGAAGGTGACTATCCGGGGTAACCTGTGGTTCCATCAATACGAGCAGGTCGGGGGTGATGCAATCGACTTTGCCTGCCGTTTCTATGGCATGGACTACCCGGAAGCAGTACAGCTCATGCTCTCTATAGGTGTCGGTACGGTGCGGGAAGAAGTGGAACCCTTCCCACAGAGGTCGCTGGAATTACCCCCGAAGCACGAGAACATGCGGCGGGTCTATGGCTACCTGATCCGTCGCAGAGGTATCGACAAGGAGGTGCTGGATGCCTTCTCCTATCGGGGGCTGGTATACGAATCTGCGGACTACCACAACGCCGTGTTCGTGGGGACAGACCGGGAGGGAAAGCCCCGGCATATCCACAAGCACAGCACCGCTGCCCAGGACGGCTTCAAGGGCAACGCACCGGGCAGTGAGCCGGAGTACAGCTTCCACTGGATCGGCGTCGGGGATACCCTGTTCCTGTTTGAGGCTCCCATTGACATGCTGTCTTTTATCTCCCTGTACAAGCAGCACTGGAAGTCCTATAGCTTCGCCGCCGCCTGCGGTGTGTCGGATAAGGTGCTGTGGCAGACACTGAAAGACCACCCCTACATCACAAAAGTGTGCATTTGTCTCGATAATGACGAACCAGGGCAGAAAGCAGCGCGGCGGATCTCCAAGACGCTCGGTGATAAGAATATCTGCAACAAAATCCTCGTTCCCACCCGAAAGGACTGGAACGAGGATTTATTATTTCTGCGGAAGGAGGAAGCAAAATGAACGGAATTCCCATGCTGATTCTCTCGGTGGGGAGTATTATCGCGGTGCTGTTTTTTGTGACCTACGCCTCCCAGAAGCACGATCTCAACGGCATCAAGGACAAAACTGTGGGCAACGGTCAGCACGGTACTGCCCGCTGGGCTACCCGACAGGAAGTGAAACGAACCTACCACCATGTCCCATTCACCCCGGAGCAGTGGCGGCAAGCTGCGAAGAATGGAAACCAGCCTACCGCCAACGGAAAACCCCTTCCACAGGGCATTGTGCTGGGCTGCCAAGGTGGGAAGAAAACCACTGCGCTGGTGGATTCCGATGATGTTCATGTGCTGATGATTGGCGCATCCGGCGTGGGCAAGACCGCCTACTTTCTATACCCGAATCTGGAATATGCCTGCGCCAGCGGCATGAGCTTTCTGGCGCTGGATACCAAGGGGGACCTTGCCCGGAACTACGGCGCTATCGCCCGTGACATCTACGGCTACCGCATTTCTGTGGTGGATCTCCGGGAACCTACCTGCTCAGATGGGAACAATCTGCTGACCCTGATCAACCGCTACATGGATGAACACCGGGAGAATCCAAAGGAGATTTCTGCCAAGGCAAGAGCGGAAAAGTACGCAAAAATACTGGCGAAGACCATCATCAGCCCGGAGGGGGAAGGCAGCGATCACGGACAAAACGCCTACTTTTACGATGCCGCAGAGGGGCTGTTGGCTTCCGTGGTTCTGCTGCTATCCGAGTTCCTGCCCCCGGAGGAAACAGACGGCTACGAAACCCGGCATATTGCTTCCGTGTTCAAGCTGGTGCAGGAACTGCTGATGCAGGGACAGCGTGGTGGGAATCAGTTCCAGGAGCTGATGCAGCTTCTGCCCGCAGAACACAAAGCCAAATGGCTGGCAGGTTCTGCGTTGACGGCATCGGATCAGGCGATGAATTCCATCATGTCCACGGTGCTGTCCAAGCTGAATGCCTTTCTGGATACGGAGCTGGAGCAGGTGCTGTGTTTCGATGGGGGCATCGACGCGGAGTTGTTCGTCCGGGAGAAATGCGCCATCTTTCTGATCCTCCCGGAGGAGGATGCTACCAAGAATTTCGTAGCCAGCCTGATGATCCAGAACCTTGCCCGGGAGCTGTTTTCGGTAGCAAATGAGCATGGCGGCAAGCTCCCCAATCGGGCGGTGTTCTTCTGCGATGAGTTGGGAACCATGCCGCCCTTTGATATTCTGCCCCTGTTTTCTGCAGGCCGTTCCCGGCGGCTGACGCTGGTGCCCATCATCCAGAGCCTCGCCCAGTTGGAGAAAAACTACGGAAAAGAGGGCGCGGAAATACTGGCTGACAACTGCCAGGACACCATCTTCGGCGGCTTCGCACCCAACAGCCAGACCGCCGCGGCTCTCTCCGAAAACCTTGGCAGCCGCACAGTTCTCTCAGGCTCCGTGACTCAGGGCAAGGACAATAACTCCCAATCCCTACAAATGATGGAGCGACCGCTGATGTCCCCGGATGAGCTGAAGTCCATGCCGAAGGGTAGCTTTGTGGTGATGAAAACCGGCACCCACCCCATGAAAACCAAGCTGAAGCTGTTCTTCGAGTGGGGCATCCGCTTTGAAAAGCCTTTGCAGATGGAGGATCGTGGCAGCCGCCCCGTGCATTACGCCGGGAAAGCAGAGTTGGAAAAAGCCATTCTTTCGGAGTATCCGCTGGTATATTCCGAGGAGACGTTGCCCACGCAAACGAATCTTAAGGCATCTCCCATGCCAGAAAGTGCTACTGTAAACACATGAAAAACAGGTGGGGCAGCGCAGCCCCACCTGAACAGGAGGAAAATATGCGTAATTTTACAGAACTATACCGGATGGACCTGCCCCACAGGGCAATCTGCGTGTACAGATACCTTGCCGACCGCGCCAATAAAGATGGCACCTGCTGGCCGTCCATTCCCACAATTTCCAAAGATCTGAAACTCTCCGAATCCACAACCAGAAGGGCGATATACGACCTCAGAAAGGCAGGCTTGGTTAAGACAGAACAGCGGTATCGGGAGAATGGAGGGAATAGCAGTTTGTGCTATTGGCTTGACACTTTATAACCAGGTTTCAATGGTATGTCTTATGCGTTGCATCCCTTGACCTTGACGATGACATTGCCGCTGATGCGTTCATCACCGACACCACCGTGCCAACCACAAACCACAGGTTTTTCAGATGCTGTTTGACCTCCGGTTTTCCGCTGATCCGTTTGATCACATATTTTTCTCCGGTATCCGCAACTGTAAGCGTCATGAAGGCAACCCTCTCGAGCACCAACTGTATCTGTTCGCCAAACCACGCTTCTGCATATTGCTCGGCAGCAATCGTTTGTCTCCTATTGGATACATTGCAATGTTCAACGAAACCTGTCCACTTAGATACGGGTGCTGCAAGGTAAGAGCCGTTTTTAACATGCCCCGTATTTTTCCATTTCTGCTGCGACGCGATGCAGCTCCTGTTCAAGTGCTCTGGCAGCGGAGCCAGACGGACGTTGGGCGGGCATCAGCAGGCAGACGTTCCTTGGAGGTATTCTTTCTGTAAGGTTCAATTTCCACACGCCGTGTCCCAGTACTTCCTCCTGAAGAAATGCTTCTGAGACAAATCCGATTCCCAGATTGGCTTTCACCATGGGGAGAATCTGATCGGCAGTAGCGGCTTCAATGTCTGGCTGAAATACAAGCCCCTGTTCTTCAAAAAGCTGCGAATAAAAGCGGAATGTTCCGCTCTGTTCGCTCAGGGAAATCATTGGATATTGAGTGAGCTGCGCCATTGTGATGGCTTTCTCCGCCAGATCTGCAAATCCGCTGCCGCAGACGGCCGCTTCCTGAACGGAGCAGATGACCGTTTTACGGATTTGCCCGGGGGTATGGAAGGGAGTTGTTACCACGGCTAAGTCGGCCAGCCCGCTCTGTAGGTATGCTATGGCAGTTGGGGTAGAGCCGTTCATCAGTTTGATGTGTACACCCGGATAAAGCGCTCGATATTCTTTCAAAACAGGCAGCAAAATGGTGCGAAGAGCAACTTCCGTTGCGGCGATTCTCAGGATTCCACCTTCCAGCCCCTTTCCAAAACGTATTTCCTCTTCGCCTGCCTGTAATTGGTCAAACGCAATGGAAACATGGCGGTACAAGGCTTCTCCCTCCGGCGTCAGCTGTACCTGGCGGTTGGAACGGATAAAAAGCGGACAGCCCAGTTCCTGTTCCAGGTTCTTGATGGACCTGGTGATATTTGGCTGGCTGTTCATCAGAACACCGGCTGCCTGCGTAAAACTCTGGAGTTTGGCAACGTAATAAAAAATCCGGTAATGCTCATAACTGATATTCATTGGACGCTCCATATCAAAATGATATAAAATAATGCGATATTGGTATTTTACATATCCATCAGTTGGGATTATAATACACCCTCAGTGACAAGTCAATGAAAATCGGAGAAAGGAAGATTCAGGTATGAGAGAGAATATGCGCCGTGGAGGAACTGCCCAATGAACAGAGATTTAACAGTCGGAAAGCCCACCGGTGTCCTGTGGAAATTCTGCCTGCCGCTGTTTGGCAGCATTGTTTTCCAGCAGCTATATAACATTGCGGATAGCTGGGTCGCGGGGAAATTCATCGGGCAGAACGCTTTGGCTGCCGTTGGCAACAGTTATGAGATTACACTGATTTTTATCGCGTTTGCCTTTGGCTGCAATATCGGCTGCTCGGTAATCGTATCCCAGCTTTTTGGCGCCAGGGAATACGGCAAAATGAAAACAGCCGTCTATACTGCCATGCTCTCAAGCGCGGTGCTCTGCGCTTTTTTAATGCTGGTCGGTCTATTCTGCTGTGACAGCCTGCTGGAATTGATCAACACACCGGAAGCGGTATTCGCGGATTCCAAACGGTATCTGGATATTTATGTTTGGGGATTGCCCTTCGTGTTTTTCTACAATATCGCAACGGGCATCTTCTCGGCTCTTGGGGACAGCAAAACACCCTTTGTATTTCTGGCGGCGTCTTCGCTGTCCAACATCGGCATGGATATTCTGTTTGTAAAGGCGTTTCAAATGGGCGTTGCGGGTGTGGCTTGGGCTACCTTCCTGTGCCAGGGCGTGAGCTGCGTACTGGCGCTGATGGTCGTACTGCTGCGTCTGCGAAAGATTCCTACCGCTGAAAACGTACAGTTGTTCTCCACCCAGATTCTGAAGCGGTTTGCGGTGATCGCAATCCCCAGCATTTTGCAGCAGAGCTTCATTTCCGTGGGAAATATCGTGATTCAGAGCGTAATCAACAGATTCGGTACAGACGTCATGGCGGGCTATTCTGCCGCGGTTAAGCTGAACAATTTAGTCATTACCTCTTTTACCACGCTGGGCAACGGCGTCTCCAACTTTGCCGCCCAGAATATCGGCGCTGACAAATTGGAGCGTGTGAAGGCAGGGTTCAGCGCGGGCTTAAAAATGGTATGGGCGCTGTGTGTGCCGCTGGTGGTGCTATATTTGTTCTGCGGCAGACTCCTGATGGGCTTCTTCCTGGAATCGCCCACGGAGTTGGCGCTGGACAGCGGCATTGCGTTTCTTCGCATTTTGTCCCCCTTCTATTTTGTGGTGTCCACCAAGCTGGTGGCGGATGGCATTCTCCGGGGAGCGGGCATGATGCGGCAGTTTATGATTGCCACCTTTACGGATTTGATTTTACGGGTGGTGATGGCCTTCCTGCTGTCCGGAACCGTGCTGGGCTATACCGGCATCTGGTGTGCCTGGCCCATTGGCTGGACTGTGGCGACGGTTCTGTCGGTTGCCTTTTATCGCGGGGGTGTGTGGAACAGGAAAGAAGGGCCGCTGCAGGCAGCAGACATCGGGGAGGCTGTTATGAATTAATTGCTAAAATAAGAGAGATAAGTGGCAGATAAAGACAGACGCAGCGCTGAAACCCGGATTGGAAAGGTATCAGCGCTGCGTTCGTGCATTGATATGGGTTCGACGGAATCGACTTGCCTGATTGCTGGCTTTTGGGTGTATCAGGTTGGAAAACCATATGGATTCTGTCACAATTAACTCAGATATGCATATACTGATAAGAGAATCCATCCGTGTGAGGGGGACAGTGATGAAGCAGTCTGCTCCATTGGAACCGTCGACAGAAACAACATGCAATCAGCGTACACATGAGCTGCATTGGGTCAAACCTGTGACCACAGCACCGTTATGAATGCACGAGTTGAGTGGCTGAATCAGAAGCCATATCTTGGAACAGGAGGCGATGGATCGTGAGTATCGGAATTCTTGCCTGCGAGTCCCTGCTGGAATATGTGGAAGCAGCACAGGAAAAGCTGGGAACAGAGTATCCTGTTTTTGTTTTGGACTATAGCGGTGACGAGAGCCCCCAACAAATGCGTAGCCGGATTATCGGGATTACCATGCTTCTGCCTGCGGAAATGAATACCGTACTGGTAGCAATGGGGTTCTGCGGCGGCTCCTGGAATCAGCTTTCCTTTGACCGCAGGGTGGTGATTCCCCGGGTAGACGACTGTGTATCCATGCTGCTTAACACAGATGATGCTTACCAGCCAAATCCAAAGCAGGCAGGACATCTGTACATCATGGAGCATAACCCGGAACAGGAGTGCAAGCGGCTTTGTCAGCAGTGTCCCAGGTGGAAAGTAGATTCCTGTTATCCCAAATGGTTTGCAAACCATTCTCATTTAGATATTGTAGACACTGGGATATTTGATTGTTACAGGGAGGGTTATGTAGAGAAAGCACAGCAATGTGCGCAGATGGTAAACTGTACATTGGACTATGTTTCCGGCAGCAATCTGCTGCTGGAAAAGCTGATTGGCGGGCAGTGGGATGACCAGTTCCTTGTTGCCGAACCGGGACAGGAAATTGCCCACAAGGATTTCTTTTTATAACCGGACATACTGCTTCATAGAGATATGGAAGAAGCACTGCACCCTCTCGGAATGCCCGAGAGGGTGCAGACTTTTACGCTTCTGCTTTAAACCTTCTGTGTGGTTCCGTTGTAAGCGTTCAGATACATCTGCTTAATCTCGCTCATCAGAGGATATCGGGGATTGGCACCTGTGCACTGGTCGTCGAAGGCCTGCTCCACCATGTCGTCCAGCCGGGCAAGGAAATCCGCTTCGTCAATTCCATAATCCCGGATGGATTTCTTGATGCCCACTCGCTCCTTCAGGTCGTCGATGGCCTGAATCAGGTTCTCCAGCTTCTCTTCATCGGTGTTGCCTCCCAATTTCAGGTAATCGGCGACTTCTGCGTAGCGGGCCAGGGTGTGGGGATGGTCATACTGGGGGAAGGTCCCCATCTTGGCGGGAACTTCGGCAGCATTGAAACGCAGCACCTCATCAATCATCAGGGCGTTGGCAACACCGTGGGGCAGGTGATGGAAAGCGCCCAGCTTGTGAGCCATGGAGTGGCAGACACCCAGGAACGCATTGGCGAAGGCCATACCTGCCATGCAGGCGGCGTGGGCCATATTTTCCCGTGCCCGGGGCTCTCTGGGACCATTGTCATAGGCCTTTGGCAGGTTTTCAAAGACCAGCTTCAGGCTCCGCAGGGCCAGACCGTCGGTGTAGTCTGTTGCCATGACGGAAGCGTAGGCTTCCAGCGCGTGGGTCACCGCGTCAATGCCGGAGGCGGCGGTAAGACCCTTGGGTGCGTTCATCATCATGTCGGCGTCCACAATGGCCATTTTGGGCAGCAGTTCGTAGTCTGCCAGAGGATACTTGACGCCTGTGCTTTCATCGGTGATGACGGCAAAGGGTGTCACCTCGGAGCCTGTACCGGCGGAGGTAGGGATTGCCACGAAATAGGCTTTTTCGCCCATTTTGGGGAAGGTGTAGACACGCTTGCGAATATCTACAAACCGCATTGCCATATCCAGGAAATCCGCATCAGGATGCTCGTAGAGCACCCACATGATCTTGCCGGCATCCATGGCGGAGCCGCCGCCGATGGCAAGGATCAGATCGGGCTGGAAGGCTGCCATCTGAGCGGCGCCTTCTCTGGCGCAGGCAAGGGTGGGATCGGGAGACACATTGTAGAAGGTGGTGTGGGTGATGCCCATTTCGTCCAGTTTGTTCTCAATGGGTTTGGTGTAATCGTTGCTGTAGAGGAAGGAGTCGGTGACTATAAACGCTTTCTTGCGGCCTTTCAGCTCAGAAAGCGCCACGGGCAGGCAGCCCTTCTTAAAATAAACCTTCTCAGGCGCACGGAACCAAAGCATATTTTCCCTCCGAAAAGCGACAGTTTTGATATTCAGTAGATGCTTGATGCCCACGTTCTCGGACACGGAGTTACCGCCCCAGGAGCCGCAGCCCAGAGTCAGAGAGGGGGCCAGCTTGAAGTTGTACAGGTCACCGATGCCGCCCTGGGCGGAGGGGGTATTTACCAGAATCCGGCAGGCCTTCATCCGGGCTGTAAAAGCGTCCAGCTTCTCTTGTGCACCGATGGGATCCAGATATACGGAAGCGGTGTGACCGTAGCCGCCGTCCTTGACCAGCGTATCGGCCCTGTTCAAAGCATCCTCAAAGTCAGCGGCGCGGTACATGGCAAGAACCGGGGAGAGCTTTTCGTGGGCAAAGGCCTCGCTCAGGTCAGTGGAAGTCACTTCGCCAATCAGAATTTTGGTGCTCTCTGGTACTTCCACGCCGGCTAGGGCGGCAATGGTGTGGGCGGATTGACCGACGATCTTCGCGTTCAGAGCACCGTTTATAAGAATGGTGGAGCGAACCTTATCGGCCTCCTCCTCCGTCAGAATATGACAGCCCCGGTTGATAAACTCTGCTCTGACCTGATCGTAAATGCTGCTCAGCACCACGACACTCTGCTCGGAGGCACAGATCATGCCGTTGTCAAAGGTCTTGGAGTGGATAATGGAGGAGACAGCCAGCAGAATGTCGGCGGATTCGTCAATCACGGCGGGCGTATTTCCGGGGCCGACACCCAGAGCGGGCTTGCCGGAGGAGTAGGCGGCTTTCACCATTCCGGGACCGCCGGTAGCGAGAATCAGGTCGGCTTCTTTCATGACCTGGTTGGTCAGCTCCAGAGAGGGCTGGTCGATCCAGGCGATAATGTCCTCAGGAGCGCCTGCGGCCACAGCGGCCTCCAATACGACTTTGGCTGCGGCAATGGTGCAGTCCTTTGCCCGGGGATGAGGGCTGATGATGATGCCGTTGCGTGTCTTCAGGCAAATGAGCGCCTTGAAAATAGCGGTAGAGGTGGGATTGGTGGTGGGGATTACAGCCGCAATGACACCGATGGGTTCCGCAATGCGCTGGATGCCATAGGCAGTGTCCTCTTCAATGATGCCGCAGGTCTTGGAATCCTTATAGGCATTGTAAATATATTCGGCGGCGTAGTGGTTTTTGATGACCTTATCCTCCACTACGCCCATGCCGGTCTCGGAAACAGCCAGCTTTGCCAGAGGAATCCGCATTTTGTTGGCGGCAGTGGCTGCGGCCAGAAAAATCCGATCTACCTGCTCCTGGGTGTAAGAGGCGAATTTTGCCTGAGCAGCTCGGCAGCGGTTCAGAGCGTCGGTCAGCTCCTGAGCATTGGTCACGGGCGCATAAGTTCTCTCCATAAACATCGACCTTTCTAAATAAGATTTAATCGGTAATTAAATACCGATAAATTACTACTGATATAATAACGCAGAATCAGAAAAAGTCAACCCCACAGATTTGAAATACCATATCGGAATCGGGATATGGATGGAGAGTCAGTTATCAGCGGCTGGTGTGGGCGAGGAAACAAAACAAACGCAATGCTTGTACCCGGATTGGAAAGGTCAAGCATTGCGTTCGTGTATTGGTATACGATGAGGAGGCATCCTATACCTGTTACTAACAGTATATCAAATTGTCAGCAAAAAAGATAATGCAGATCTATATATGTCGTATTTGAATTGGGGCATAGAAAGTTCCGAAAAAGCGATGCCAGAGCCCATGCTGGAAGGCTCTGACATCTGACAGGGTAAAACGGTACGCATCCTACAACGTATCGGTTACTGACTACAGTATAGCACAGGTTCCTCAGGAAAGATAATGTGAGTTCTGTGATACGATATTCTATTTTGAATATGTTATGCCTGAATGCTGTTGGGGAACAGAGCGGAGTTGGTATGGGGAATGAAGCAGGCGGCAACGAAAGAATCCATATACCCGGGATGGGTACTCAGCTCCAGATAGGTCATGTTAGAGGCTACCTCCTCCGTTTTGGCGACAGCTTCGTCACTCATGACCATGGCATAGGCGCCGGTCAGGGAGGAGTTTCCGATGTACTGGAACTTTTCCAATTCCACATCCGGGAACATGCCGATGTTGACGGCATTTTTCATATTGATACCGGAGCCGATGCCACCAGCCACATAGACCCTGTCGATCATATCAACCGTCATGTCTACGGAGGACAGCAGAGTATCAATCGCGGAGAAGATGGCCCCTTTCGCGCGGATGAAGTTGTCAATATCCACCTCATTGATACTGACTTCCCGGCCTGTTTCGGATTCTTCGGCGGTGGCGATCACATAGCGGCCCATATTGTGGGAATCCCGCTTGACCCGGCTGCCTTCCCGGATGAACAGCCCCTTTGCGTTGATGATCCGGTAGCGATATAGCTCGGAAATGATATCGATGATGCCGGAGCCGCAGATACCGACAGGCTTCTGACCGGGATCACCGACGATAGAAAGGGTGGGTTCCATGGTCACGTGATCAATGGTACAGGCCTCGATAGCACCGTCGGTGGCGCGCATACCGCAGGAGATATCGCCGCCCTCGAAAGCGGGCCCGGCGGAGCAGGCGCAGCTCATGAGAAAATCCCGGTTGCCGAAGACAATTTCACCATTGGTGCCCAGGTCGATGAACAGGCTCATTTCCTCCTTGTCCCAGATGCCAGAGGCCAGTGTACCGGCAGTGATATCGCCGCCCACATAGGAGCCGATATTAGGGGCAATGATCACGGGAGCCAGCGGATTGGCTGGCAGCTTCAGATCCCCGGCCAGCAGACCATCCCAGGAGAAGAAGCTAGGAATGTAGGGATCCATACGGACGGGATTTGCGTCTACCCCTACAAACAGATGGTTCATGGTGGTGTTGGCGCCAACGGACAGACGCAGGATGCTTTTTGCGTTGATCCCGGCTGTTTTGCACAGGTTTGCAAGAATAGGGGTCAGCGTCTCTTTGATAATTGCATCCTGGAGCTTTTTTCGTCCCCCCGGCTTGCTCTGTTCGATGATACGGTTGATAACATCCGCACCGTAGCGAATCTGACCGTTGCCGGAGGAGCCCTTTGCCAACAGTTTGCCGGATGTCAGATCGGTCAGCACCATGGTCACTGTGGTAGTGCCGATGTCGATGGCGCAGCCCACGATCATGGTATCCTCGGAGCCGCAAATTTCCATGCATTGGAAGGTGTCATTCTTCAGCTCTCCCTTGACGCAAACGGTAAAACCGTGTTCCCGGAGTGTGGATGCCAGCTTTACCATGACAGGG
>JALFXH010000145.1 GCA_022786965.1 Clostridiales bacterium | reverse complement strand
GTATCCAGACGAATATCGGCAACCTGAACCGGGAAATCAGAGCCGCCAACCGCCTGATGAAGTCCATCCGGCAGCTTACGCCATCACCTTCTTTGACTATGATCCGCCTGTTGTGGAAGCCGGGGTCCGGGACAAGCTGTTGCGGGTAGAGGCAGTCGATGCCCTTTCCGGCGTGGCAGGTATCTATGTCAACGATCAGCTCTATACCACTTTGAAGGACGGCGTTCTGGACCTGCGGATTGATCGCTGCACCGATGAGCTGCTGTTTTTTATCCGTGCTGTGGACCGGCTGGGCAATCAGTCGCGCAGCGTGGTACTGTCCAATCCCTTTTATGCAGAGCCTGAAGAAGATACCCCGGAGGACCCCAAAAAGGACTGCCCGGAAGATAACAAAGATCAGGAGCAGCCCGCTGAGACGACGCCTACGCAGCCTGCCGTGACCACCCCTACGCAGCCTGCATCCGCCGCAGGTACTTCTTCCGGCACGGGAACCGCTTCAAAGCCAAGCACTACACAGAGCAGCACAACGGAAACCGTTAAGGAGACGGAACCTGTGACGAAGGAGCCTGGAGAGGGATTTTCCGAAAATGGCAATTCCGTTACAAGGGACTTGCTCTATGACAAATATACGAACAAGCAGTTTATTACCATCACTGACCGGGACGGCAACACGTTCTATCTGGTCATTGATTACGATTCGCCGGTCAATGAAGATGAAGAACAGTATCAGACTTATTTCCTCAATCCGGTGGATACCGCTGATCTCATGGCGCTGATCGGAGAAGAAACGGAGGAAACCGTGGCTGTCTGTTCCTGCACCGAACATTGCCAGCCCGGTGCGGTCAATATGAACTGTGAAATCTGTGCGAAAGACATGACCCAGTGTGTTGGTAAAGAAGCCGTTCAGGAACCGGAACCGGCAGAGGACCCTGTTGAGACGGAGCCGGAGGAACCGGAAGAAACCGGCAGCGGCTTGAACCCTGCGGTGCTGGTCCTCGTGCTTGCCTTGGTTGGCGGCGGCGGTGCTTTCGCCTATTTTAAGCTGGTAAAGAATAAGCCCAAGACCAAGGGCAACGCCGATCTGGACGATTATGATTACGGCGATGATGACGATGATTACGAAGATGCCCCGTTGGAGAGCGAGGCTGATACGGACGAAGAAACTGACGGCGGGGATGAACCCATTTGACCCAGTTTACCAACAGTCCCTATGAAAAAATGATGACACAGAAGCCAAGCGGCGGGGGTATTCCCCGCCGTGTCCCTTCTCTCCCCAAGGACCATCCCTGCTATGGATGTTCCCGTGTGGGACAGACTTGTGTGGGCATCTGTCATCGAGAAATGCTGGCCCTTTTGAATGGAAGGAGGAAATCAAAATGAGCTATCTGCTCGTGGTTGCCGAGAAGCCCTCTGTAGCACAGAGTTTGGCTGCGGTGATCGGCGCAAAAACAAAGAAGAATGGCTATCTGGAAGGGAACGGCTACCGCGTCAGCTGGTGCATCGGCCATCTGGCCGGTCTTGCCGATGCGGAGAGCTACGACCCGAAGTATGCCAAGTGGAACTATGATGATCTGCCCATCCTGCCGGAGAGCTGGCAGTTTGTGGTGGGGAAAGACAAGAAACAGCAGTTTGAGATTCTGCGGAGCCTGATGAACGACCCGGATGTGACGGCAGTAGTCAATGCCTGCGATGCCGGGCGTGAGGGAGAAGCGATTTTCCGAACCGTTTACAACCTGGCTGGCTGCAAAAAGCCTATGAAACGACTGTGGATCTCCTCTATGGAAGATGAGGCAATCCGCGCCGGGTTTCGGGACCTCCGTCCCGGAAGCGAGTATGATGGGCTACATCAGGCAGCGCTCTGCCGGTCACAGGCTGACTGGCTGGTGGGCATCAACGCCACCCGGCTCTTTTCCGTGCTGTATCACCGCACCCTAAACGTGGGGCGCGTCATGTCTCCCACCCTGGCGCTGATCGTCCAGCGGGAAGCTGAAATTGATGCGTTCCGGACGGAGCCTTTCTATACGGTAATGCTGGACCTTTCCGATTTTACCGCCGCCGGGGAACGTTTGACGGATAAGGCCGAAGCGCAGCGCCAGCAGGAAGCCTGTGCGGACAGCACCGCAGTGGTGCAGAAGGTGGAGCGCAAGGAAAAATCCGAAAAGCCACCTGCCCTCTATGACCTGACCACCCTCCAGCGGGAAGCCAACCGCCTGTTGGGATACACCGCCCAGCAGACGCTGGACTATCTGCAAAACCTGTACGAGAAAAAGCTGTGTACTTATCCCCGCACGGACAGCCGGTATCTGACCTCCGATATGGCGGAGGGCCTGCCGGTGCTGGTCAATGCCACCGCCAAAGCAATGCCCATTGTAAAAGGAATTGCTGTCCGGTGTGATGTGTCACGCGTGATCGACGATAAGAGGGTCACGGACCACCACGCACTCATCCCCACGCAGAATATCCGAACCACCGATCTGAACCGCCTGCCGGTTGGAGAACGGGCCATTCTGGAGCTGGTAGCCCTGCGGCTGCTCTGTGCCGTGGGACAGACCTATGAGTACGCTGAAACTACCGTAACGCTGGAATGCGCCGGGCATCCCTTTACTGCCAAAGGCCGCGCAATCCTGAATCCCGGCTGGAAGGAGCTGGACAGCCGCTATAAGGCTTCTCTGAAAAACAAGCCGGAGACGGATCAGGAAACCGAGGCCAAGGCTCTGCCGGTGGTGTCTGAGGGCCAGTCCTTTGAGGTAATCGTCCCCGGTATCAAGGAGGGCAAAACCACGCCGCCCAAGCGCTACACCGAGGACAGCCTGCTGGCCGCTATGGAGACTGCCGGTGCCAAAGATATGCCGGAGGATGCAGAGCGCAAAGGGCTGGGGACGCCTGCCACCCGTGCCGGGATTCTGGAAAAGCTGGTCTCAGCCGGATTTGTGGAACGCAAGAAATCCAAAAAGACGGTGCAGCTCATGCCCACCCATGCCGCTGTATCTTTGATTACCGTCCTGCCCGAGCAGCTGCAATCTCCGCTGCTGACTGCGGAATGGGAATACAAGCTCAAAGAGATCGAGCGTGGCGATCTGGAGCCGGACGCCTTCATGAAGGGTATCTGCGTTATGCTGAAAGAGCTGGTTTCCGGTTATCAGGCAATCAAAGGCGCGGAGGTCCTGTTCCCTTCTGACCGGGAGGCAATCGGGAAATGCCCCCGCTGCGGCGACAATGTAACCGAAGGCAAGCAGGGCTTTTTCTGCGCGAACCGCGAGTGCCGGTTTGCCCTCTGGAAGAACAGCAAGTTTTTCTCCGCCAAGAAAAAGCAGCTGACCAAATCGGTGGCATCAGAACTGCTGTCCACCGGACGGGCAAGGCTCACTGGCTGCTACTCTGAAAAAACCGGAAAGACCTATGACGCTACGGTGGTGCTGGATGATACCGGAGATAAATATGTGGGGTTCAAGCTGGAGTTTGATGCAGCCGGTCCGAAGCGGAGGTAACGGCCTATGAAGCTGTCCAAATACGAACAGGAAACCATTATTCTCTATAACCAGGCAGAGCCGACTGCCAGCGTTTATTCCCATGACTCCAAGCTGTTGGAGAAGCTGGCCCGGCTGTCTGAGAATTATCCGCAGCAAATCCAGCCGGACGGCCCGAACCGTTATATTGTTCCCAAGGGCTGTGTGCTGGTTCGTGAGCCGTACAGTGAAGAACGCCGTGCTGTGGCAAGGGAACGTGCCAAATCGGGCGGCTATACCCCACCCAAACATTCTAAAAAGGAGCTATAAGCATTCAAAACAGTAGGATTATTTGCAAGGATGTGGTACAATAAATATGCAATTTCTGTGGAGGAGGGAGTAATGTGCCTATAACTATTGCCCCGAATAAGATTATCCGTGGCGCTCAATATATAAAAGATTTTTGCTTTTCTTGCGGACATACAGTCCCCATATATCATGTAAATACGATACATGCGCTTACACAGGTTATCGGCTATGTTAAGTTTATCAATGCGCCTTACGGAAATGTATTGTATCGAGGCCAGTGCAGATTGTATGATTCTTTGGAGCCAAGCATTTACCATGGACATAAGACCGCGCAAGATAGAGCGCAACAGAATAGCAAGCAGAATTTAGTCATACAAAAAGCCCTGGCAGACAAGAAATTCTGTAAGTATACCCATATATCTGATAATAGCGTTTCACGAATTAAGTTGACGTCAATCTTCCAACACTATGGCATTCCTACGCAATATCTTGACGTTGTAGATAATCATTGGACCGCTTTATGGTTTGGCCTAAATAAGTATCATGTGCATGAAAATGGTGGCATGTATTGCAAATATGAGCAGAGACATATTGATTATCTCGATGCTATAAATCAGAGAGCCTTATTGTCTAACGACGAATATGAAGAATACGCCGAAAAATTTTACCAATACATTATTCTCATTGCAGTTTCAGCAGGTGGTTCATATAACGCAAATGGTATCACTATTGGTGATGATACAATTGCTGTCAACCTAAGAAGCGCCCTGCCATCCACTTTCCTTCGCCCGCATGCACAACATGGTTGGACCATAAGAAGAAAAACAACAGATGGCTTATTTGGATTGGACATGGCGCCAAATGTTGTTGGAATTCTCAGAATGAGGATAGATGATGTAGATAAATGGTTAGGCAATGGAGAATTGCTTTCAGAAAGAGGACTTTTCCCTGATCCCCAGAACGATTTGGGATATGGAGTTCTATTGCAGCATACAGAGTTTTTTGAAGGAACAGGGTTACAAATACCATATTTTACATAACAATTATCTATTTAAAGAGCAGCTGATTTTTTCAGCTGCTTTTTCTTTTGCCGAGCCGAAGGAGCGTGATCATTATGGCAGAACCGAAGAAATCCAATAAAGAACGATTACGGGAAATCACAGAGGGCATTGAGCAGGGCATCAAAGACCTGTTTCAGAGCGACAAATATATGCAGTACCTCCGCGTCATGTCCCGGTTTCACCATTACTCCGTCAATAACGTAATGCTCATTCATATGCAAAAACCAGACGCCACCCAGGTTGCCGGTTTCAACAAGTGGCGCGATCAGTTTGGCCGCCATGTGAAACGCGGTGAAAAGGGTATCAAGATTATTGCGCCTACGCCCTATAAGAAAAAGGTGGAGGAAATCAAGCGCGATCCCGACACCAAGGCTCCGATCTTGGATAAGGACGGACAGGCCATTATGGAGGAAAAAGAAGTCCAGATACCCATGTTTAAGGTGGTATCCGTATTCGATGTGAGCCAGACCGAGGGTAAGCCGCTGCCCCAGCTTGCCAGTGACCTGACCGGAAATGTGAAGCACTATGAGCTTTTCATGGAGGCCCTTCGCCGTTCCTCCCCGGTTCCGATGGAATTGGAGCCGATGGCTTCCAATATGGACGGCTTTTTTGATACGGAAAACCAACGCATTGCCATCCGCACAGGTATGAGCGAGGTTCAGACAATCTCAGCGGCAATCCATGAGATCACCCACGCGAAGCTCCACAACCCAGAAAAGACAGAAGCAGTTCCATCATGGAAAGTGGTTATGGTGAGTGACGGCGGCACTCGGCACGATTACAACCAAGGCTTTGAAACCGAAGCAGCTGCGGAGGCTTTTGCGGCTGACGCCGGTTGGCGGTATGTGGACGAAAACCGGTTTGAATGGCGGCTTGAGGTTGAGGAAGATACCTCTGCGGTACAGTCTGCAATCAAAAGCCGGAATACCGAGGAAGTGGAGGCTGAAAGCGTCTCCTACGCCGTCTGTCAGTATTACGGCATCCAGACCGGCGAGAACAGCTTCGGCTATATTGCCTCCTGGAGTAAGGGAAAGGAACTGTCGGAACTCCGGGCCAGTCTGGAAACCATCAATAAGACGGCCAATAGCCTGATTACCGATATTGACCGGCACTTCGCGGAAATCTGCAAGGAGCGCGGCATTGACCTGACGGCGGAGGCTGCCGAGCCGCAGCCTGCCAGCCAGCAGGTGCAAAGCGAGGTAGCCCAGTGGGAGGACGATCATGTGCAGGATATTTCTGCATCCGTACAGACGGTTAAAGCTCCTGTTGAGCAGGAAACACCCTCCCCGGAAAGCCAGGTGCCACCTGCCTCCATGCTGCCGGACGTACCGGAGCAGGCGCTGGATGAATACCCTATGCCGGATGAAGTCCTGCAAGCGGCCAATCTGGAAGCCTGCGGCTACATGGACGGCGATATGCTGCCCCTCTCCAAAGAGAGAGCCTTGGAGCTGTACGATATGGATTTGACTGTCTATGCCATAGTGAGCGGGGGCAGCGCAGAAATGCTCTTTGACCAGGAGGAATTTGAAACCCAGGCTCCCGGCACTGTCTTTGCCATTTCCCGCGAGGAATGGGAGCAAAGCCCCATGTTCCATGAAAAAATCATGGAGCGTCAGCAGCATCAGGAAGAACGGGAAGCCGCTTTCCTGGCCCACACAGGCGACTGTTTTGCTATTTATCAGGTAAGCCGTGAGGACCCGAACAACGTGCGGTTTATGAATATGGACTGGATGCAGTCTCACGGCTTGGCCATTGAGCGCGGAAATTACGATCTGATCTATACCGGACAGCTGACGGAACAAGGAACCACTGAGCAAAAGCTGGAAATGCTTTATGAGACATTCAATCTCCATCATCCGGCAGACTATCACAGTCCATCTCTCAGCGTCAGCGACATCGTTGCCGTCAAGCAAAATGGCGTGGTATCTTGTCACTACTGCGACAGCGTTGGATTTCAGGAGCTTCCCGGCTTTCTTCCCCAAGATAATCCGTTAAAAAATGCAGAGATGTCTGTGGAGGACGATTACGGCATGATTGACGGCATCATCAATAACGGTCCCCGGCAGACCGTGGCCGAGTTGGAACAGCAGGCCCGTTCCGGGCAGCCTATCTCGCTGATGGATTTGGCCGAGGCTATCCACCGGGAGGACCGGGAAAAGAAAAAATCCGTGATGGAGCAGCTTCACAGCCAGCCGAAACAGGAACACAAAAAGACAGCGCCCAAAAAGAGCGCGGAAAGGGAGATTTGATATGGGAAACTTTACTTTTGACGAGATCAATCTGATGTGCATTTACAACACAGGTACGCGCCAGGGCCTGATGGACGCCTTAAAGGAGATGCGTGGATACTTGGAGTCGGACGAAACAGAGCTGAGGGCTATCACCGATTCCGCGCTGGAAAAACTCTCTGCGATGACAGATGCGGACTTTGAGACGCTGGAGCTGTACCCGGACTTCGATGATAAGGAGGATACGGATGCCGAGTAAACTGCAAAGCTATACACAGATGGCCGAGCAGGTGGCCGCCGGGCTGACCGGCAGCTACTTGCGGTGGACGGCGTTTCTGACCACCGCCGCCCGGTTGTATAAGTACCCGTTCCCGGAGCAGATGATGATTTTTGCCCAGCGGCCTGATGCTACCGCCTGCGCGGAATATGACCTCTGGAACAATACGATGGGCCGTTATGTGCGGCGCGGTTCCAAGGGAATTGCTCTCCTGGATGACAGTGGTGACAGGCCGCGCCTTAAATATGTGTTTGATGTTTCCGATACCGGCGGGCGTGAAAACGCCCGCCAGCTCTATCTCTGGCAGTATCGACCGGAACACGAAGCACCGGTAATAGAGGCTCTGGAAAAAGCCTATGATATTCCCGCAGAGTACGGTCTTGCCGACCAACTGGAGAAGGTAGCTGCCCGGCTTTCCGATGAATATTGGACAGAGAACCAGCGCGACATCCTCCGCATCGTTGACGATTCCTTCCTGGAAGAATATGATGATTTCAACATCGGAGTGGCTTTCCGAAGCGCCGCAACCGTCAGCATTACTTACGCGCTGATGTCCCGCTGCGGGTTGGAGCCGGAAGCCTACTTCGAGCATGAGGATTTCCTGAATATCTTTGATTTCAATACTCCGGCTACCGTTACCGCTCTTGGTACGGCAGTCAGCCAGTCCAGCCAACAAGTACTGCGGCAGATTGGCGCAACCATCAAGCACTATGAATATGAAAGGAGCCAGGCAAATGAGCGAACTGAATTACATACAGAACGGGGATTATCAGATTCCCACACTGATCTTGGAGGAACAGCTCCCGCAGAAGCCCTTGGGCAAGTACGGCAGAATGCGGAAAACCTATCTGAAGGAACATCGGACGGTGCTTTACAACAACCTTCTTCTGACCGGGAAGCTGACAGCGCACCTGCAGGAGATCGACGAGGCAGCGAACAGCCGTCTGGAGCAGATGATCCCAGAGCTGGCGAAAGCGGCGGGCGCAACGGAGAGCTTGAAAGCCAGCGACCCGATGCGCTGGGTGGGTTTGATGAACACCTGCAAGGCCCAGGCGGAGGAGATTATCCTGACGGAGCTTATCAACAACTGACATTAAACCTGTTCCTGCCCGAACAGGAGCAAATCCAGATCATCCAGCAAGCGGAGAGCGTAAAGCAAGCGCCCTCCGCTTTGTCATTTTCCCAGGCAGATATTGACGCTGAATTACGGAATGGCAGCGGCACAGAGGGCGGCAAGCTGCGTATATATGCGTTTTATCAGCATCAGCCAGATGCCAAAAGCGCCGCAGCTTTCCTGAAAGAAGAATACGGCTGGTTCGGTCACAGCCACACATTTCTGGATGGGGACCGCGGTTTTGCAGAATACTCCTCCAAGGGCATGAAGCTCCAGCACTACGACCCGCGCTATGAGAAGAACTACACATGGAACGCTGTAGAAAAGCGTCTGCGGACGCTCATTTCTGAGGGCAGTTATCTCACCGATGCGGAAAAAGCGGAATATACCGATTTGGAGCGTGACTACGCAGGTGTCGGCGGTGTTCCCGTTCCACACCCGCGTGCTGGCTTTCCCCGCCCGGAGATTCCTGCTATCGAAGAACCGTCTGAGGCTGTTTGGGATTACAACGCCATCAAGGAGGCCCATCCGGATGATATTGTGCTGTATCAGATGGGCGATTTCTATGAGATCTACGGTGAGGACGCCAAAAGTGCCAGCGAGAAACTGGAACTGCATCTGACCACACGCCCCATCCCCGGTAGTGGCCGCGTTCCCATGTGCGGCATCCCGGCCCATCAACTGGAGCAGTATGTAGAGCAACTGCGGGACGAATATGACGTGACCATTTCAGCCATTGACGCAGATAACGGCCAGCGGAAAGTACACTCGGTCCTGTCCATCGACCATGAAGCGGAGCGGGCCATCAACGCCCATGAAGCAGAATATGGTGCGGATGGTTGGCGGGCATTTCCCGGCAACAAGCCGACACCCACGGTTCGGGAACTCTACGACCAGTATAAGCCTATGGTTTCCGCCGCTGTGGTGGCGGATGAAGCCTACCGCAACGCCTGCCGCAATTCTGACCGGGAAAACACCTATCTGGAAGGTGCTGCCGCTGTCAAGCGGGCCGTCCTTGCCTCCGGGGATATGCAGCTACTCCGTCTGTATTCCGACATGACGGAGTTTCACAACCGGCTGAATCGTGAGGTGCTGGACGAAACCTATCCCAGGCTGCAAAGCCAGCCCCGGTCCATGTCTCAGGAAGATATTGACAATGCGCTGCGGGAATGGAACGGCAACCCCGAAAGCAAACGAGCTGTGGTACGGTACATGGAGCAGCACGGGCGGGAAAAAGATACCGCTGCATGGCTTTCCAAGGAATACGGCGGCGACCCGAGCAAGCCCCTGCATTTCACCCTGGCCGGTACGGACACGGATGTGGTCATGCCCTGGCCCAAGGTCCAGCGGCGTATCGCCCAGCTTATCAAGGAAGATCGTTTTTTCACAGAGGAAGAACGGGACCGCTTTGATGATATTGACCCTATTGCTATCCGCGAAGCCCTGGAACAGCGCGGTATCGTTGATGGTCAGGTAGTTGACCCCGAAAAGCTGGATCAGGACCCGTTTATCCGGCAAGTGACTGCCGATGCAGACCGTGTTTCCCAGGAAGAACAGGCTCAAGCTCCCGATCTGTCCGGCCAGCCCATAACCCGCCAGGATGATACCATTACTATTGGGGATGGCGATGCCTCCCATGAGATCGACATTACCGTAACCGATGAGGAGTGGCAACAGATTCAGGATGCGCTTCCCGACACAGCAAGCCGCAGCCAGCAATTTTCCTCTGAAACCGTGGCTGTTTATCCGGGAGACAAGAACGGCCTGCCCTATGATGTGGTCATTGAGCGGCTTCATGTGGAGGAACCTGAGCATGACCCACCAAGCCAAGTTTCCGCAGAAAACTTCCGTATCACAGACGATCA
>JALFXH010000067.1 GCA_022786965.1 Clostridiales bacterium | reverse complement strand
GTAATACCTTCCCCCGGGGGGAAGGTGGCCGAGCGTAAGCGAGGTCGGATGAGGATCGGCGAAAGGTATCGATTATGAATGCAGTTCGTAAAAAGGTACTATTTTGAAGACTGTACCTTCTTACTGGGCTGCATTCTGAGTGCTGGGATGTCGCCATTCCTCATCCGCCCCCTCCGGGGGCACCTAGTAAATTAGGGTATGATTGCCACCGGCAATCATTTTAATTTTGATTCGCTGCGCGGAGCACCACCCCCGGGGGAAGGTATTACTCAGATAAAGATCAACATATCTGCGCAACGCCGATAAGCATAAAAATGACAGCGTCCGCTGGGTTACTCCCTGCGGACGCTGTATTTTATTCCAATTCCTCCATATCCAGCACGTCCCCGTTCTGGGTGAGCTGTTCCAGAACGCCGTCTTGCAGGCGATAGCCCTCGCCGCACAGGAGCAGGCCGTCCTCATCCTGGTAGAAGTAGCTTCCGTCAGGCAGAACATAGAAGGTATTTCCCATGCTGTCGGCATAGGTAATATCCTCAAAAAGCCGAAGCCCATCCAGAATATTGTCCTTGACCTTCTGGTAGTGGGGCAGGATGTTCACATCGGTCAGCCCCAGGCCCTGCGCCCACCGTGGAAAGTCCGGGCTGGATTCCCCCTCTTCCTCCGGCTGGACGTAGACAAAATCCGCGCAGTTCATGCTGCCCGCGCTGATGCCCACCACCACGCCGTCAAAGTGCTCCATCAGCTCCCGCAGGCCAATTCCCTGAAAGAACGCGTTCTGGGTGGGGACATGGCCCCCGGACAAGAGAATGATGTCGCTGTTTGCAATCAAATCCGCCGCGTCCCCGGCGTTGAAGCCGTCCAGAATGTGGTAGGACTGGAAGGGCATTCCCGCCTCCGAGAAGGCGGCAACGGTGTCCGCGCCGAAACGGCAGGTGTCCTCCCGGTTGTCCGGGTCCGCGGCGATAAACAGCGCCCGGGGATAGGCGGGAAGCACCCCGCG
This sequence comes from Clostridiales bacterium, assembly GCA_022786965.1. Classification (GTDB taxonomy): domain Bacteria; phylum Bacillota; class Clostridia; order Oscillospirales; family Oscillospiraceae; genus Faecousia. The sequence continues at coordinate 68,094 of JALFXH010000067.1, read as the reverse complement.
GATGCGGTCGATGAATTCGTTGTCGTTGCTTAAGATAGCCCGGTCGGCGTCGTTGACGTAGGGGCTGCTGGTGATAAACAGGGTCATGGTATTCCTCCAGAAAAACGGCAGGGCAAACCGCCCTGTGATGATGGGACAATTGTTCTTTAGCGTAGCAATTCCTTCCCCCGGGGGGAAGGTGGCCGAGCGCCAGCGAGGTCGGATGAGGATCAGCGAAATGTATCAACCATGAATGCAGTTCGTAAAAAGGGTGCTATTTTGAAGGCTGTACCTCCTTAATTGACTGCATTTCCCATCGTAGGATGTCGCCGTTCCTCATCCGCCCCCTTCGGGGGCACCTTCCCCCCGGGGGAAGGCATTGGTGCTCTATATTCCCCTTTAGATTACTGTGAATCCCGGAAAATACTCCTCCACAAAGTCCACCTTCTCCACCTGAAAGGATTTCCCGTTCAGTTTTTCCAACGCCCCAGCGTCGGTGGTAAAGGTGAAGGTCAGCTTGTAGGAGTACAGGGCCTGATAATTCCGGTCAAAGCGCTTATCCAGTTTCCCGTACTTGCCGTCACCCAGCAGGGGATGTCCCGCGTGGGCGAACTGGGCGCGGATCTGGTGGGTTCTGCCGGTGATCAGCTCGCACTCTATGAGCGACAGCCCGTTGCGGCTGGCCAGGGTGCGGTAGTTGGTCTGGCAGGTTTTGGCCCCGGGCTGGGGGGTGTCGGTGACGAAGACCCGGTTTTTCTTGGCGTCCTTGAAGAGATAGCCTTTGAGGGCGCCGTCTCTGGGCTTTGGGGTGCCCTCCACGATGGCAAGATATCGCTTGTCCAGCTCCCGATCCTTGATTTTCTGATTCATCACCCGCAGGGCCTCGGCGGTTTTCGCGGCGATGACGATGCCGCCGGTGTTCCGGTCAATGCGGTTGCACAGAGCCGGGGTAAAGGCGTTCTCCTCCCGGGGCCGCCACTGGCGCTTCTGGTAGAGGTAGGACTGGATGTGATCAATCAGGGTCCTGCCGTACTCCGCCCCGTCGTGGGGGTGCACCGCAAGGCCCGGGCGCTTGTCAACCAGTAGAATGTTCTCGTCCTCATAGACGATGTTCAGCTTGGGGGATGCCACGGTCAGATAGGCGTTGTCTTCTCTGGGCTTGTCGAAAAACTCATCGTTGATATACATCTGCAAAACGTCTCCGGCGTTTAACCGGGTGTCCCGGTCGATGCGCTTTCCGTTGCACTTGATGCGCTTGAGCCGGATGTACTTCTGGGCCAGGGAGGCGGGGAGCAGAGGCACGGCCTTGGCAAGAAACCGGTCCAGCCGCTGCCCGGCGTCGTTGGGGCCGATGGTAAATTCCTTCATCAGATTTTTCCTATATTCTCGTCAAAATGGCGGTTAATCTGCTCCGTAAATTCCAGAGCGGCGTTGTAGCCCATTTTTTTCTGACGGTTGTTCATGGCGGCAACCTCCAGAATCACGGCAAGATTCCGCCCGGGAGTGATGGGGATGGTGTTCATGGGCACCTTGACCCCCAGAATCTCCGTATAATGCTCCTCCAGACCCAGCCGGTCGTAGGCCTCCTGGGTGTTCCAGGGGACGATGTTCATGACCAGATTGATCTCATTTTCCAGCTTGACGGAGCCCATGCCGAAGAGCTTGGCAACGTTGATGATGCCGATGCCCCGCAGTTCCACATAGTTGCGGATCAGTGCCGGGGCGGTGCCCATGAGGGTGCCAGCGGAGACCTTGCGGATTTCCACCGCGTCGTCGGCAATCAGCCGGTGGCCCCGCTTGAGAAGCTCCACGGCGCACTCGGATTTGCCGATACCGCTGTCGCCGGTGAGGAGGATGCCCTCGCCGTAGACCTCCACCAGCACGCCGTGGCGGGTGACCCGGGGGGCCAGAGCGGTTTTCAGGTAGGCGATGATGGAGGAGACGATGGCGCTGGTGGCGTCCTTGGACAGCAATATGGTGATGTTATGCTTTTTTGCCATCTCCAGCATTTCCGGATGGGGCTGGATGCCCCGGGCAATCAGCAAGGCGGGGAACTTGTAGGAGAACAGCCGGTCAAAGATGGCGCTGCGGTTGGCGGGGGTCAGCTTGCCGACGTAGCTCATCTCCACGTTGCCCATGACTTGAAGACGCATAGGCTCATAGTGGTCGAAGAAGCCCGCCAGCTGCAGTCCCGGACGGGACACGTCCTCCACCGTAATGCGGATGGAAGAATAGTCCGAAGCGGCGTAGGCAATTTCCAGGTGGAATTCGTCCACCAGTGTTTTCAGCGGCACAGAATAGGTATCGATCATGGTTCCACCCCAAAACGAGTAAATTCTGCTCCCATTATAGCCGCCTGGCGGTGGAATATCAACCCATTTTCAAAAAAACGAAAAATTTTGAAAAAAGTGCTTGCATTTTAAAGGAAAGTCTGGTATCATAGTCAAGCGCCTGTAGAGGGCGTAGTTTGTTGAGTAAACATCCGGATGGGAGGTGCAATGAAATGGCTAAGTGTGATTTTTGTGGTAAGGGCGTAACTTTCGGTATCAAGGTCTCTCACTCCCACAGACGTTCCAATCGTGCATGGAAGCCCAACGTCAAGCGCGTTAAGGCTGTCGTTAACGGAACTCCCTGCCATGTGTACGCTTGTACCAGATGCCTCCGCTCCAATAAGGTCGAGCGCGCTATCTGAGTTCCCTGGCATATAAAATACGCTGCTGGATTTCAGCAGCGTTTTTTATTTGCGGCGAGTCGCCGCGGACAATGCGTTACGAACCCTGGACAGTTGTCCAGCATCCTTTGGGCCCCTCGACCGGCAGTGCCGTAGCCAATTCGGGCCGCAGGGCGGGCGGCCAATGCGTTACGGACGCTGGGCAGTTGTCCAGCGTCCTTTGGGCCCCTCGACCGGCAGTCTGTTCCCAAGGTGGCACCAGTAGGGGATGGTCTTGACCCTCCCGTCCGCGAAGCGGCGTTTCTCCTGAGCGGCTGACGCCGAAGGGCGGGTCAGTGACCCGCCCCTACAGTCTGGGTAACGAATATACAAATTCCAATTCTCTGAGCCGTTCTGGTCGAGGGGCCCAGAGGATGTGTGATGGCCGCTAGCATTCGTAACGCATTGTCAGCGGCCACTGGCCGCCGGGGAGCCGGTGGGCTGTGTACTGTATGGAGCGCTTACTGCTTCTTATAGCCGCACTTGGGGCAGACGCCCTTCTCGTTCAGCGCGATGCCGCACAGAGGGCAGCGGTCAATCTGCTTGCTGGGTGTGTACTCCTGGGAGGCGGCGTTGACACCGCTGGTGAAGGTCAGCTTGGCGATATTCAGCTTATCCTTCAGCAGGTCATAGACGATCTTGATCATGCCTTCCACAGTCATGGTCTCTTTGGTGACCACCAGACGGCACTCGGGATAGGCAGTGGCCAGCTCGGTCTGGAAGGCGGGGCCCTTCATTTTGTTGGTGGGGGCGCCGTTGCGGATGCCCTGGGCCTCATAGACGTTCAGAATGGCGGGCAGCAGGGGATCATCCTCCCGCAGAATCAGGGCATGGTCGAAGTTCTTCAGAACCTCCCAGGCGGTTTTCTGAATCTCGTTGCAGGGGAACACCATATTGACGCCGGGCTCCACAGTGTCCTCAACCTCGATGGTCAGAACACCGGTATGACCGTGGAGATACTGAGCCTCTCCCTTGAAACCGTAGAACCGATGGGCATATTGCAGATCCAGTGTGGTAATGCTTCTCATAACGATACTCCTTTACAGCTATATTTACGGGTTTCCCCGTATGTGCACGTGATTACTCGCCCTTCCGGCAGTCCGGGCAGATGCCTCGGAACAGGATATCGTAGCCGGTGAAGGCAAATCCGTGGGCATCGCGGATGCCCTTTTCCAGACCGGACACATACTCCATGTCCACATCAAACACCCGTCCGCATTTCTCGCAGCGGACATGGCAGTGGTCGTGACAGCGGTGGTCAAAGCGGTCCGGGCCGCCCGGAATTTCCATTTTGCGTATTTCCCCCATTTCCGACAGCAGATTCAGATTCCGGTAGACCGTGGCCTTGCTGACAGTGGGGTGCTCTTTGACGATCGCCTCATAGACCTCATCCGCGGTGGCGTGACATTGGAGGGTGTTGACCGCTTCCAGAACCAGAGTACGCTGAATCGTATTGCGGTTCTTCATGCTAACCATCCTTAATAAGTTCTCATCCTTATTGATATTATATATCAATAAGGATGGTTTGTCAATAGTAAATCGTAATACGCTTTTCGGATGCCGTTTTTTCGTTGTCCCCGGAAGCCTCCGACCGGCGGCGTGGCAGCTTCATTTCCATATAAAATATGCTATGTCCCATTCCCCCGCAGTTCGATGATCTGATCACGAAGCACGGCGGCGTACTCGTATTCCATCATCTTGGCCGCCTCCTTCATCTGCTTCTCCAGACGGGCAATTTCTTTCTCCTTCTCTGCCTTTGTCATCTTTACGCCGTTTCGGCCCTTCCGCTCAGCAGTGGGCGAAGAAATCTCAATGAGGTCACGAACGGACTTGATCACCGTCTTGGGCACGATGCCGTGGGATTTGTTGTAGGCGTCCTGAATTTCCCGCCGGCGGGCAGTCTCGTCCATGGCGGTGCGCATGGAGGGTGTTACAGTATCGGCATACAGAATAACCTTGCCGTCGGCGTTTCGGGCAGCACGGCCGATGGTCTGAATCAGGCTGGTTTCGCTGCGCAGGAAGCCCTCCTTGTCCGCGTCCAGAATGGCCACCAGACTGACCTCCGGCAAATCCAGACCTTCGCGAAGGAGGTTAATTCCAATCAGAACATCGAATTTTGCCATCCGCAGATCGCGAATAATCTCCATCCGCTCCATGGCCCCAATGTCCGAGTGCATATAGCGGACCTTGATGCCGGCTTTTTGCAGGTACACCGTCAGATCCTCTGCCATTTTTTTCGTCAGGGTGGTTACCAGCACCCGCTCGTTTCTGGCGGAACGGGCGTTGATCTCCCCGATCAGGTCGTCGATCTGCCCCTCGATGGGCCGCACCTCCACCTCCGGGTCCAATAGGCCCGTGGGGCGGATCACCTGCTCCACGGTCTGACCGGAGCGGGTGCGCTCATATTCGGCGGGCGTTGCCGAAACGTAAATGACCTGATTGATCTTCTGCTCAAACTCCGTAAAGTTCAGAGGCCGGTTGTCGTAGGCCGAAGGCAGGCGGAAGCCGTAGTTCACCAGCGCGTCCTTGCGGCTGCGGTCACCGGCGTACATGGCCCGGCACTGGGGCAGGGTCACATGGCTCTCATCGATGAACATGAGAAAGTCCTTGGGGAAATAGTCCAGCAGCGTGGTGGGCGGCGTGCCGGGGGCACGGCCCTGAATCACTCGGGAATAGTTCTCGATGCCGCTGCAAAAGCCGATTTCCGTCAGCATTTCCAGGTCGTAGGCCGTCCGCTGGGCAATTCGCTGGGCTTCAATCAGCTTGTCGTGGGCACGGAAGTATGCCACCTGCTCATCGCACTCTTTCTGGATTTCCAGCATAGCCCGGTGCAACTTCTCCTTGGATGCGACGTAGTGGCTGGCGGGGTAGATGGCAACGTGCTCCACAAACCGCTCGGCCATGCCGGAAACCGCGTTGATTTCGCTGATGCGGTCGATTTCGTCTCCGAAGAATTCCACCCGGATGGCCCGGCCCGACCAGTAGGCGGGGTAGATTTCCAGCGTATCCCCCCGGAGGCGGAATTTGTTTCGGGAAAAGTCCAGGTCGTTGCGCTCGTAGCGGATTTCCGTCAGTTTTTTCAGCACCTCGTCCAGAGGGTACTCCTGTCCCACCCGCAGGGAAATCACCATGCTTTTATAGTCGATGGGGTCGCCCAGACCGTACAGGCAGCTCACCGAGCTGACCACAATCACATCCCGCCGCTCGAACAGGGCGGAGGTGGCGCTGTGGCGCAGCCGGTCAATCTCCTCGTTAACGGAGGAATCCTTTTCAATGTAGGTGTCCGTGTGGGCGATATAGGCCTCGGGCTGGTAGTAATCGTAGTAGGAAATAAAGTATTCCACGGCGTTTTCCGGGAAAAACTCCCGAAATTCGCTGCAAAGCTGGGCTGCCAGTGTCTTATTGTGGGCCAGCACCAGCGTTGGCCTGTTCAGCTTCTCAATCACTGATGCCATGGTAAAGGTCTTGCCGGAGCCGGTGACGCCCAGCAGGGTCTGCTCGTGAAGGCCCCAGTTAACGCCGTTTACCAGCGCTTCAATGGCCTCCGGCTGGTCGCCGGAGGGCTTGTATTCCGATACCAGTTTGAAATGATCCATTTTTCTCTCCTTTACGGCAGCAGATATTCGTCAAAACGATAGCCGGACTGAACCATGGAGATAAAATCCCCCTCTGCCACCACAATGTGGTCAATGAGCTTTACCTCCACCGCGCTGAGGGCGGCGGCAACCCGGCGGGTGGTCTGCACATCGTCCGCCGAGGGCAGGGCCACGCCGCTGGGGTGGTTGTGGGCCAGCACCACAGTGGTGGCATTGGCGCTAAGCGCAGCCTCTACCACCTTCCGCACGGAAATACTGGCGGCATTCACGCTGCCCTCCCCGATCTCCCTGCAGCAGAGCACCTTGCACTTGGCGTCCAGACACAGCAGGAACACCGTTTCCACCTTGCGGCCGAAAAACCGTGGCACCAGATAGGCCCCGCAGGCATCTAATGAAGTGAGGGCCTCGGTGCGTTGGGCGCTGTCCACCTGATAAAACCTTCCCAACTCCGTAACCAGCCGCAGCAGGGTCGCCGCGTGGTCACTGATGCCCGGCACCTTTTCCAGCTCCTCCACATCCGCGTCCAGCACCTGCGACAGGCTGCCGAACCGGTCAAGCAGCGCGTGGGCAATGGGGTTGGTATCCTTCTGGGGGATGGCGTAGAACAGCAGCAATTCCAGTGCCTGCACGTCCGTAAAGGAGTCCAGCCCCGTTTCCAGAAACCGCGATTTCAGCCGCTGGCGGTGTCCTTTGTGTACCGATGGATTGGCCATAAAATTTCCCCTTGCTATTTTTGTCGATTCCCGGTAGAATAAGCATATCGTCGAAACCCGCCGGGTAAGTTTTCCGCCATTTAAGCGCATACTATTGGCGAGTATAGGAGGGCATCATGGAAGAAGCGAAAGGCGTGCCGGACCTGCTGGATGTGATGGTTCAGCCCGGTTTTTACGTTGAGAATGATACGATCACGCGGCTCAACGCTGCCGCGGAGGGACTTCTGCTATCCCCCGGTATGGATATCCGCCCGCTGATTACCGCGGGTCTGGCGGAATACGAGGGTTTTCTGGGCGGCTGCTTGTATCTGCGTCTGGGCCTGGGGCAGCAGAGTGTGGGGGCCAGCGTCACCCGTCAGGGCAATGTGGATGTTTTTCTGCTGGATACCCGTGAGAGCGACAGCGCCCTGCAAGTCCTGAGCCTTGCCGCCCGGGAGCTTCGGGACCCGCTGGCGGCCATTATGGTCAGCGCCGGCGCCCTCCAGGGGGACGATGCCCAACTGGCCCTGCTGAACCGGGGTGTGCACCAGATGCTGCGCATCATCGGCAATATGTCCGACGCCTGCCGGGTTCCCCCCGCGTCCCGGCAGGAGACCACGGATGTCTGCGCCCTGTTCTCCGAGATTTTTGAAAAGGCCGCCGCTCTGGCGGAGACCGCCAACGTCACCATCCGCTATCAGGGGCCGGAGCAGCCGGTCTTTTGCCTTGCCGACCAGGAGCAGCTGGAACGGGCTGTGCTGAATCTCATCTCCAACGCTCTGAAATTCGCCCCAGCCGGAGGCACTCTCGATGCCAGCCTGACAAAAAGCGGCAAAATGCTCCGCTTCAGTATCCGGGACAACGGCCCGGGCTTTGCCCAGAACCTGCTGGGCAGCGTGTATAGCCGCTACCTGCGGCAGCCCTGCATTGAGGATGGCCGCAACGGGCTGGGGCTGGGCATGGTGCTGGTGCGCACCGCCGCCGCCAGCCACGGCGGGGCCGTGCTGATTGATCAGCCGGAAGGCGGCGGGGCCAGGGTCACCATGACCATGTCCATCCGTCAAAATACCTCCGGCATCCTGCGCTCCCCTGTTCTGCGGGTAGATTACGCCGGAGAACAGGATCACGCGCTGGTAGAGCTGGCGGACTGCCTGCCCGCTGAAGTTTACAAAAAGGAAACCTGAATTGCTTCCCGGCCCAAAGCCCTCCCCTTCGGGGAGGGTGGCCGAGCGACAGCGAGGTCGGGAGAGGTTCTGCGGCATATGCCCAGATATCCTCTTCCGGCAGCCCTACGGACTGCCACCTTCCCCACAGGGGAAGGCTTTTTTTATAAATACTTTTGCAGATACTGCCCGGTATAGCTCTCGGGCACCTGCGCCACTTCCTCCGGGGTGCCGGTGGCTACGATATATCCGCCGCCGTCGCCTCCCTCGGGGCCAAGATCGATGATGTGGTCGGCGGTCTTGATCACGTCCAGATTGTGCTCGATGACCAGAACGGTGTTTCCCGCGTCCACCAGTTTTTGCAGCACCTCAATGAGCTTGTGCACATCCGCCGAGTGCAGGCCCGTGGTAGGCTCGTCCAGAATATAGATGGTCTTGCCGGTAGCAACTCGCGCCAATTCCGTTGCCAGCTTCACCCGCTGGGCTTCGCCGCCGGACAGGGTGGTGCTGGACTGGCCCAGTTTCACATAGCCTAGGCCCACTTCCACCAGCGTCTGGGCTTTTCTGCGGATTTTCGGCAGGTTTTCAAAGAAATCCACCGCTTCCTCGGCGGTCATGTCCAGAACCTGGGCGATATTTTTGCCCTTGTACTGGACTTCCAGCGTCTCCCGGTTGTACCGCGCGCCGTGGCAGACCTCGCAAGGCACATACACATCCGCAAGGAAGTGCATTTCGATTTTCACAAGACCGTCGCCGGAACAGGCCTCACACCGTCCGCCCTTGACGTTGAAGCTGAACCGTCCGGGGCCATAGCCGCGAATTTTGGCATCGTTTGTGGATGCGAACAGGTCACGAATGTCGTTGAACAGGCCCGTATAGGTGGCCGGGTTGGAGCGGGGCGTTCTGCCGATGGGGCTTTGGTCGATGTCGATGACCTTGTCTAAGTTTTCTATCCCTTCCACACAGCGGCAGGCGCCGGGGCGGGTGCGGGCGTGGTTCAGTTTTCCCAGCAGGGTCTTGTTCAAAACCTCATTGACCAGGCTGGACTTGCCGGAGCCGGACACGCCGGTGACGCAGGTCAGGGTTCCCAGCGGAATCTCCACGTCCACATTTTTCAGATTGTTTTCCGTGGCCCCGCGGATTATTAAGGCGTTTCCATTGCCCTTCCGGCGGGTGGTGGGCACGGGAATTTTCTTTGCCCCGGACAGGTACTGACCCGTAATGGACCGGGGACAGGCGATGATCTCATCCACCGTTCCGGCGGCGACGATCTCACCGCCGTGGCTGCCCGCCCCGGGGCCTACGTCCACGATGAAATCCGCCGCGCGCATGGTATCCTCGTCATGCTCCACCACGATCAGGGTGTTGCCGATGTCCCGCAGGTGCTTCAGCGTCCCAAGCAGCTTGTCGTTGTCCCGCTGGTGCAGGCCGATGGAGGGCTCGTCCAGAATGTACAGCACCCCCATGAGAGAGGAGCCGATCTGGGTTGCCAGCCGGATACGCTGGCTCTCGCCGCCGGACAGGGTGCCGGAGGCCCGGGACAGGGTCAGATAGCTCAGACCCACGTCTGACAAAAATTGCAGCCGGGAGCGGATTTCCTTCACAATCTGCTCCGCAATCACCGCCATATTGCCCTCAAGGCGGAGATTTTTCATAAATTCCAGCTCGTCCCGGATGCTCATGCGGCAGAAATCCATGATGCCAATGCCGCCCACGGTAACGGCTCGGGCAATCTCACTGAGCCGATCGCCGCCGCACTGGGGACAGGGGGCGCTGGACATACATTCTTCCAATTCTTTCCGGGCGGCGTCGGACTGGGTCTCCCGGAATCGGCGGGAGATGTTGTTTAAGATTCCCTCAAAGGGCTGCTCCAACACGCCCATGCCGTTTCCCCGGTTGTAGGTCATCCGTAGCTTTTCGCCCTTGGTGCCGTAGAGAATGATATCCATAACGTCCCTGGGCAGCTCCTTTACGGGCACCGTCAGGGAGAAGTGGTATTTCTGGGCCAGGGCCTCAAAGTACATCCGGAAAATGGAGTCCGTCCGGGCGCTCTGCCAGCCGGAGGCCTGAATGGCTCCGTCCAGAATGGATTTTTCCCTATCGGGAATCACCAGATCCTCATCCGCCACCAGCTGGAAGCCCAAACCCATACAGCTGGGACAGGCGCCGCTGGGATTGTTGAAGGAGAACATCCGAGGCTCCAGCTCGGTTAGGCTGATGCCGCAGTCCTCGCAGGCGTAGTTCTGGGAAAAGCTCAGCTCCTCCCCGGTTTTGGGCAGCTCGATGGTGACCAGTCCCCCGGAATGGGAGCAGGCCGTCTCGATGGAATCCGTCAGCCGGCGGCGCAGGCCTTCCTTTAATACAAGGCGGTCCACCACCAGCTCGATGGTATGCTTCTTGTTCTTCTCGCAGGCAATCTCTTCCGTCAGGTCATACTGGATGCCGTCCACCCGCACCCGGGCGAAGCCGGACTTCTTGGCATCCTCGAAGACCTTCTTGTGTTCGCCCTTTTTCCCGCGAATAATGGGCGACAGCACCAGAAACCGGGTGCCCTCCCCCAGGGCTTCCACCCGGTCCACAATCTGATCGATGGTCTGGCGGCGGATCTCCTTGCCGCATTTGGGGCAGTGGGGCACGCCCACCCGCGCCCACAGCAGGCGCAGATAGTCGTAGATTTCCGTCACCGTGCCCACGGTGGAGCGGGGGTTCTTGGAGGTTGTCTTCTGGTCGATGGAAATGGCGGGAGACAGACCGTCGATAGCGTCCACATCCGGCTTGTCCATCTGGCCCAAAAACTGCCGGGCGTAGGAGCTGAGACTCTCCACATACCGCCGTTGGCCCTCGGCATAGATTGTATCGAAGGCAAGGCTGGACTTGCCGGAACCGGACAGGCCGGTGAATACCACCAGCTTGTCTCTGGGAATGGTGAGATTCACGTTTTTCAGGTTGTTTTCTCTGGCGCCCTGAATCCGAATGGTATCGTTCATAGCGTTCTCCTTGATCGCAGATTCTTTCCCGTTAGTATACCACATTTTCCCCAAACACTCAAGATGTTTTTCAAACAAAATTTCGTTTTAGCGACGGAATCCGCATGGCTGTGCCGCTCTTTTTTGTTTCAAATGGATATTGCGCTTCTCCGGCTTTTCGTGGTATAATAAGCGGAGTTGTTCTTTAGCTGAGCGATGCCTTCCCCTTTGGGGAAGGTGGCCGAGCGTAAGCGAGGTCGGAAGAGGTTCTTACCATCTCGCCGAAATGCTGTGCTGGAATGATCTCTGTTCCGCCCTCTTCCGTCTCGCTTTATCGCGATCCACCTTCCCCAAAGGGGAGGGCTTTGGTGCGATAAAATCCCCTTTCCTCAACCAGTTATCTCACACAGGAGGACACGCTGTGTTTCAGAAAAACAATACCGAAAGCTGGCTCATTGTGGGCCTGGGCAATCCCGGAAGAGAATACGAGCGCTCCCGCCACAACTGCGGGTTTCGGGCGCTGGATATCTTGGCCCAGAATCTTGGGGTCAAGGTCGACAAACTGAAATTTCAGGGGCTGTACAATCAGACCAATTATAATGGCGTAAAGCTGTTCCTGCTGAAGCCACAGACCTATATGAACCTGTCCGGGCGGTCGGTTTTGCAGCTGTCCGCCTTTTTCAAAATCCCGCCCCAGAACATCATTGTGATGTTTGACGATATCTCCCTGGAGCCGGGACGGCTGCGGGTGCGGGCAAACGGCTCCGCTGGCGGACACAACGGCATCAAGTCCATCATTCAGGAGCTGGGCAGTCAGGACTTTCCCCGGGTCAAGATTGGCGTTGGGGCCAAGCCCAACCCGGAATACGACCTGGCGGACTGGGTGCTGTCCTCCTTCTCGGCACAGGATGAAAAGGCGTTGGCTGTATCCCTGAAAAACGCCGCCGACGCCGCCCTTGCCATCATCGACCACGGCGTACCGGAGGCCGCTAACCGGTTCAATGGTTCCCATCCCTAAAAACAATTGACAGTTGACAATTGACAATTGACAATGCGAATCAAGATTTGAAATGTTGCAAATAACCAGAGTACGAATGGATTTGTCTTCCTGAGCGAGCGCAGCGAGTCGAAGGATCTTCCGCGTTCGTCACACAGTACGGTCAAATCACCGAAAAGATCCTTCGACTACGCGCTTCGCGCTCCGCTCAGGATGACATACGTTTCTGTTATTCCAGCGTTTACCGTGTTTCAACTATTGATTCGCATTGACAGTTGACAGTCATTGTGTCCCTGCGGGACGATTAGATATTCGTATTGTGTTGGTGCCCATTTTGAATCCATCCCGAAGGGATACCGCAATTGTTAATTGTCCATTGTCAATTTTCAATTAATATACATTTACCACGGAAAGAGAGTTTTTCCTCTCTTTCCGCGTTGCCACGTTGCCAAGAAATGAGGTGTTTTCATGGAAAAGCTTCTATCCATGCTGAAATCCATGCCGGAATACAATACGCTTCTGACCTCCCTGGCGGAGGGTCAGAGCGCGGCGGTCACCGGCATCGGTCAGATCAACCGCAGCCACCTGCTTGCTGGGTTGTATACCGATACCAGCCGACCCATGGTGCTGCTGTGTCAGGATGACATGGCCGCCCGGCGGCTTCAGGAGGAGCTGAAATGCTTCCTTGGGGAGACGGCCCCCATTCTGCCCGGGCGGGATTTGACGCTGTACGATGCCGCCGTGGTGTCGAGAGCCTGGGAACAGAAGCGGCTGCGGCAGCTGTACGATCTGGCGCTGGGAAAGACCCGACTGCAAATCATGAGCTGGGAGGCCATGAGCCTGCGCACCATGCCCCCCCAGGTGCTGAAAAGCGCCGCCTTTACGCTGGAAGTCGGAAATGAATACCCTCTTGACGAGCTGACGGCACGGCTGATTGCCGCCGGGTACAGCCGCTGCGGCATGGTGGAAGGCCCCGGTCAGTTTGCCATGCGGGGCGGCATTCTGGATGTGTACTCCCCTGCCGCCGACCAGCCCATCCGGGCGGAGTTCTTCGGCGACGAGCTGGACACCATGGGCTATTTTGACCCCCAGACCCAGCGGCGCAACGAAAATATCGAAAAAATCACCATTTTGCCCGTAGGCGAGACCCAGCCGGGGCTGCATCCCAAGGGAATTTCCGGCCTGTGCAAGGATATCTCCAATTTGATTTCCCGGCAGAAGCGTCGCAAAAACCCCAATGAGGCTCTGATTGCCACCCTGAGCCGGGATTTGGAGAAGTATGAAAATGATCTCCACAACCCCGCCTCCGACCGGTATATGGCCCTCATCTACCCGGAAATGGCTACGGCGGCGGATTATATCCCGGCAGACGCCATTGTGGTGCTCTGCGACCAGAGCAATCTTCACCGCGCCGCCCGCACCCGCTGCGACGAAATGGGCATACAGCTGGATTCCATGCTGCAAGGAGGGCTGGTGGCCGGGGAGCTGTGCGACTATGTGTGCCAGTGGGAGGATTTCTGCGCCGGTTTGAAAGAACGGACGGTGCTGTATTTCGACACCTTCGGCGGCTCCGCCTACCCGGAGGAGTGTCCGCCCAAGGCGCTGCTGCCCATGACCGCCAAGCAGCTTCCCGGCTACGGCGGCAATCTGGACACCGCCGCCTCGGACCTGAGCCACTATCAGAAGCAGGAATTCGGCTCTCTGGTGCTCTGCGGCACTCGCAGAAGAGCCGAGATTTTGCAGGAGTTGCTGAGCAGCAAAAATCTCTCCTGCTTTATCTGCATCCCGCTCACTACCCTGCCCAAACCGGGGCAGATTCTGTTGACGGAAGGCAGCCTGCCTTACGGCATGGAATACCCCATGAGCCGTCTGGCAGTGCTGACGGAGGGCCAGCTTCTTGCCCGCAGCGAGCCGAAGCGGAAGGCCGCCAAGAAAACCGGCTCCACCAACCGGCAGAAGCTGAACGCCTTCACCGACCTGACCCCCGGCGATCTGGTGGTCCACGAAAACTACGGCATTGGCCGGTTTGTCTGCATGGAGCAGATTAAAGTGGATAACGCCGTGAAGGACTATATCAAAATCGCCTATCAGGGCAGCGACACCCTCTACGTCCCCGCCACCCAGCTTGACTTAGTCAGCAAGTACATCGGCGGCGGTAGCGAGGATACCAACGTACGGCTGAACAAAATCGGTTCCGACGCCTGGCAGAAGACCAAAGCCAAGGCCCGGAAAGCAGCCAAGGACATGGCCGGGGAGCTGATTCAGCTCTACGCCGCCCGGAAGCGGCAGCCCGGCTTTGCCTTTGCCGCCGATTCTCCATGGCAAAAAGAATTTGAAGACAACTTCCCCTACCCTGAAACCGATGACCAGCTGCGCTGCATTGCCGACATCAAGCGGGACATGGAGACCCCCACCCCCATGGACCGACTGCTTTGCGGCGACGTGGGCTTCGGCAAAACCGAAGTAGCCCTGCGGGCTGTCATGAAAGCCGTCATGGACGGCAAGCAGGTGGCAATCCTGGTGCCCACCACGGTGCTTGCCCAGCAGCACTACACCACCGCCATGGCCCGATTCCGGGGCTTCCCCGTGAACATCGACGTGCTCAGCCGGTTCCGCACCCCGAAACAGCAGCAGCAAACCTTGCGCAATCTGGCGGCGGGCTCCGTGGATGTGATCATCGGCACCCACAAGCTGCTGCAAAAGAGCGTGCAGTTCAAGGATCTGGGTCTGCTGATTATTGATGAAGAGCAGCGCTTTGGCGTCAGCCACAAGGAACGGTTAAAAGAAATGTCCAAGGGTGTGGACGTGCTGACCCTGTCCGCCACCCCCATCCCCCGGACCCTGAACATGGCCCTGTCCGGCATCCGGGATATGTCCACCATCGAGGAACCCCCTGCCGACCGCTATCCGGTGCAGACCTTCGTCATGGAGCACAACACCGCCGTCATCGACGATGCCATCCGCCGGGAGGTGGAGCGGGGCGGGCAGGTGTATTACCTCCACAACCGCACGGAGACCATCGACCAATGCGCCAGCGCCCTCCAGCGGCGGATTCCCGGCCTGCGGGTGGGCGTGGCCCACGGACAGATGGGGGAAGACGCCTTGGGCGACGTGATGCAGGCCATGACCGACGGGGACATTCAGGTGCTGGTGTGCACCACAATTATCGAAACCGGCCTGGACATTCCCAACGCCAACACCCTGATTATCGAGAATGCCGACCGGTTCGGCCTGAGTCAGCTGCACCAGCTCCGGGGCCGGGTGGGCCGTTCCACCCGCCACGCCTACGCCTACTTCACATACCGCCCGGACAAGAATCTGACGGAAATTGCCGAAAAGCGGCTGTCCGCCATCCGGGACTTCGCGGAGTTCGGCTCCGGCTTCAAGATCGCCATGCGGGATCTGGAGATTCGGGGTGCCGGCAATCTGCTTGGCGCGGAGCAGTCCGGCCACATGATGAGCGTGGGCTACGATATGTATCTGAAGCTGCTGGACGAGGCGGTTCTGGAAGAGCAGGGCGCGGCCCCCAAGGCCCCCGACTGCACCGCCGACCTGAACGTCACCGCCAATGTGGACAAGGACTACGTGTCCCGGGGCGAGGAGCGGATGGACCTGTACCGCCGGATGGCCGCCATCCGCACCCAGGAGGACGCCGACGACCTGCTGGACGAGATCGTGGACCGCTACGGCGAACCCCCCAGAGGGGTGCTCAACCTCATCGACATCGCCCTGCTCCGGGCCAAGGCCAAGGAGGTCAGCATCAAGGACATCAAGCAGAAATCCGGCGAGGTGCTGTTCACTTTGGCGAATCTGAATTTCGAGGCCGTCAGCACCTTGTGTGCCGACCCGGACTACAAAAACCGGGTCACCTTCCTGGCAAACACAAAGGAGCCGACGCTGCGGCTGAAACTCGCTTCCGGCGTGGACAGCCTGAAACAGAGCAAGGTCTTCATCGACCGCTACCGGGGCTGCTGCGATTCTTAACAGCACGACAAGCTGTAATTTGGCGGTGCCAACGCCTTCCCCTTTGGGGAAGGTGGCCGAGCGTTAGCGAGGTTGGAAGAGGTTCCTTCCGTTTCGCCGAAATGTGGTTGTGTATTCAAAATAGTACTGCCCTCTTCCGCCCCCTACGGGGGCACCTTCCCCAAAGGGGAAGGCTTTGATCGCCAAATTCCAATTTGTCTGTCAGCTTAGAGCATATCGATTTGCATTTCTTAACAAATTATTACGCTTGTTGCTTTTCCGAAAAGATATGTTATAATATTGCAAAATTATCCCTCAAAGAGGAGGATTTTCACCATGTCACAGGGTAAATTTTCCAGTCCCCGCCCTCACCGGGAGGAGGAGCGGGAGATCGAAAAGGCCTACCGGGACTTAACCCGGAAAAAGGCCCACACAACCTACGAGCACAAAGTCACTGCCCAGGACATTGCCCGGGCGGCTCAGCCGCTGCCCACGGATGTGGATGTGCCCGATATTTCCATTCCGAACCCGGCGGAGGAAGCGTTTCCCACGGAGGAAGCCTTTCCGGATATGTTTTCCAATCCGGATGCCGCCCCGGCGCCGGCCCCCTCTCCGGCAGACGAGGACCGTCAGATTGAGGAAGCCTTCCGTCAGGTGACGGGGCAGCCGGTGAAGCCCAGGACCAGGGTGGGAGCATCCTTTGATTACATTCCTGAGGAGCCCCAGTTTTCTCCCGAGGCGGAAAAACCGGCGGGCAAGGCCGGCGAGAAACCCCAATGGATGAACGAAATTGTGGAATTCTACAATCAGAACTCCAAGCTGGTGCTGGCTGCCCTGTGCGCTGTGTCGGTGATGATCATTGTGTTCGTCATCCTGCTCTTTGCCCGCAGCGCCAAGGACCCCTACGATGAGAAAATTCTGAGCAACGTCTACATCGGCGATGTGAACGTGGGCGGTATGACCAAAAAGGAAGCCGTCGCCGCCCTGAACGAGGCCATCGGCAGCGTCTACACCTCCACGGACATGGTCATCGATCTGTCCGGCACCCAGCTGAGAATCACCCCCAGGGATTCCGGCGCGTCCTTTGACTGTAGCGGCGCCGTGGAGGAAGCCTACGCCTACGGCCGCACCGGCAGTCAGTCCGACCGGGACGCGGACTATAAGGCATCGAAAACGCAGCCGAAAAACATTGAGGTTCTTCCCTATCTGACGCTGAAAACCGAAAATATCCGTAAGTTCCTGACGGAAAAGGCCGGCAATTCCGGCAGCACTCTGGTGCAGACCACCTACGGTCTGGAAGGGGCCGAGCCGGTTCTGGCCGCCGACAAATTTGATAAAACCGCCCCCACCCAGACCCTGGTCATCACGCTGGGCAAACCGGGCATCGGCTTTGACCCCGATACGGTCTACAGTCAAGTGCTGGACGCCTACAGCCAGCGGGTTTTCCTCGTCACCGTGGAGGATGTGAAGACCCTGAAGGACCCGGACCCCATTGATCTTGAGAAACTCTATAAGGAATTCTACATCGCGCCTGTGAACGCCGTGGTGGATTCCAAAACCGGCAAAACCACCCCCGGCTCCTACGGCTACGAATTTGACAAGGTTTCCGCCCAAAAGTTGCTGGATGAAGCCCAGTTCGGTGACGAAGTGCGGATTCCCATGCAGTACATCGAGCCGGAGATTGCCGATACCGGCGGCTTTTACGCGGATACCCTGGGCGAGTACCAGACCCGGGCCACCGGCAGCGACGAGCGACTCACCAATCTGCGCATCGCTTGCGAGGCCATCAACGGCCGGGTGCTGAACCCCGGCGAGGGTCTTTCCTTCCGGGACGCCGTGGGCAGTCTCAGCACCTCCCGGGGCTTCAAATCCGCAGAAGACGACATTGGTCTGGAGAGCACCCCCGGCGGCGGTGTAACCCAGGTCTCCTCCACCTTGTACTGCGCGGCGCTCCTGTCCGATCTGACCATCAACACCCGCAGCAATATGAGCTACCTGCCCAGCTTCGTCAAGGAGGGCTTGGACGCGGACATCGATCTGACCATCAAAAACACCCTTTCCTACCCCGTGCGCATCAGCGCCCAGTACAGCGGCGGCTATGTCCGGGTCACCATCACCGGTACGGAGCAGCGGGACTACTACCGGATGCTTGGCTCCGACATCACCAAAACCATCCCGCCGGAGACGGAATTCCGGAACTATCCCTACGACAATCCGGAAGGTATCCGCCACGACGATACCATTCAGGAGGGCCGGGACGGCTATCAGGTCAAGAGCTACAGCGTCCGCTATGACCTGGCCACCAACCAGAAGCTCACCTCCGACTTTATCGCCACCTCCAACTACGCCCCCGTCAGCTACATCTACGCCGTGGTGGAGGAGCCGGAAACCACCGCCCCCATTGTGGAAGAAACCGAACCGCCTACCCAGCCCCCTGCGGAAACCGGGGAAACCACCGAGCCTTTGCAGGACGACTGGGAGGAGGTAGCCGCATAGTCAGGAAAACACCCTCTCAAAGCTTTCAGAGAGGGTGTTTTTTGGCTCCTTTTACAATTTTATCCCCGGTTTTCGGGCTGGTTTCATTGGGATGCCGCCTTGACTTTCCGGGGTGGGCAATTTATAATTTGTATGAAAATACCAAACACCGTTCAGGAGGGGTCGCCATGGCCGGAGGCAAGCACATTCTCGGCAAAAGCAAGTCCAAACGTGTCTTCGGCACCGCCCGGGTGGGCGACCGGGGGCAGATCGTCATTCCCAAGGAGGCCCGGGAGCTGTTCGGCATCCAGCCTGGGGACACGCTGCTGATCCTCGGTGACCGGGAAACCGGACTGATTGTTTCCCGGCCCGAGGTTCTGAACGACCTGGCCGATCGGTTGCTGAATCAAATGAAAAACGAGGGTTAGAAAATGGAAGAATTACTGGAACTCTATCAGACCATGGGCATCTCCCCCGCCGTGTATGCCTACGGTGAAAAGGCGCTGGAGGGCCTCAAGGACCGCTTCGCCGCCATTGACCAGGTGGCGGAATACAATCAAGCCAAGGTGCTGCGGGCCATGCAGAAAAACCGGGTGTCCGCCGCCTGCTTTGTGCCCACCTCCGGCTATGGCTACGACGACTTTGGGCGGGATACTCTGGAGCGGGTCTACGCCGACGTGTTTCACACGGAGTCCGCCTTGGTGCGGCCCCAGATCACCTGCGGCACCCACGCCCTGACCATCGCCCTCAGCGCAAATCTTTTGCCCGGTGACGAGCTGCTGTCCCCCGTGGGCCTGCCCTACGACACCTTGCAGGAGGTCATCGGTATCCGCAAAAGCCCCTGCTCTCTGGCGGAATACGGCGTTGCCTACCGGCAGGTAGACCTTCTCCCCGACGGAAGCTTTGACTATGAGGGCATCCGCAGCGCTATCAATTCCAAGACAAAGCTGATCACCATTCAGCGTTCCAAGGGCTACGCCACCCGGCCCACCTTCTCCGTTTCTCAGATTGGGGAGCTGATTGCTTTCTGTAAGAATATCAAGCCCGACGTGCTGGTGATGGTGGACAACTGCTACGGTGAATTTGTGGAAACCATAGAGCCTTCCGACGTAGGGGCGGACATAACCGTGGGCTCTCTCATCAAGAATCCCGGCGGCGGTCTGGCGCCCATCGGCGGATACATCTGCGGCACCCGGGAATGCGTGGAACGCTGCGCCTACCGGCTGTCCGCTCCCGGTCTGGGCAAGGAAGTAGGCGCGAACTTAGGCCTCATGACAAGCCTGTATCAGGGCTTTTTCCTGGCTCCCACCGTCACCGCCGGTGCGGAAAAGGGTGCGATTTTTGCCGCCAACCTCTATGAGCCGCTGGGCTTCCGCTGCGTCCCCAACGCCACGGAGAGCCGCCACGACATCATTCAGGCAGTAGAGCTGGGCAGCGAAGCAGGCATGATCGCCTTCTGCAAGGGCATTCAGGCGGCGGCTCCTGTGGATTCCTTCGCCACCCCCTACCCCGGCGATATGCCCGGCTACGAGGACAAGGTCATCATGGCGGCAGGCGCTTTCGTTCAGGGCAGTTCCATCGAACTGTCCGCCGACGGACCCATCCGGCCCCCTTACGCCGTGTATTTTCAGGGCGGCCTGACCTGGTATAACGCCAAGCTGGGCATCCTTATGAGCCTGCAAAAAATGGCGGACGCGGGTCTTGTGACCCTGTAAAACATAAGAGAGGTTAGAAAATGAGTTGGTTTTGGTTTTCCATCATCGCGCTGCTGTGCTGGTCAGGCTCCGATTTCTTCTCCAAGATCGGCTGCCGGGACCCGAAAGACAAGTACAGCCAGTATAAAATGGTCATCGCCGTGGGCGTGGTCATGGGTCTGCACGCGGCCTATGAAATCTTCATCGGCGGCGTGGAAATCTCTTGGGAAGTTATCTGGACATATCTGCCGGTTTCCCTGCTGTATATCGGCTCCATGACCCTGGGCTATGTGGGCCTGCGCTACATTGAGCTGTCCATATCGTCGCCCATCTGCAACGCCAGCGGCGCGCTGGTGGCGGTCATCGCCATCGTCACGGGAACGGCGGAGCCGATGGCCGCGCCCCAGTACCTTGCTATCGTTCTGGCCTGCGCCGGTGTCATCGGTCTGGGCTTCGTAGAGGCAAACGAGGACGACGAGCTTCGTGCCGCCCGGCAGGAGGCATCCAACTACAAGTACGCCAAAAGCTGGCTGGCTCTGGCTCTGCCCATCGCCTACTGCCTGCTGGACGCGGCGGGCACCTTCGCCGACGATCTGGTGCTGGAAACCCTCAACGAGGATTCCGCCAACGTGGCCTATGAGCTGACCTTCCTGGCAGCAGGCGTGGTGGCTTTCGTCTACACCTGCGTCATCAAAAAGCAGAAGCTGGTTCCCAAAATGGAGCTGCCCAAGTACATTGGCGCGGGCTTTGAGACTGCCGGTCAGCTGGCCTACATCTACGCCTTGGCCAGCGGAGAATCCGCTCTGGCCGCTCCCATCATCGCCTCCTATTGCATGGTGAGCGTACTGTGGAGCCGGCTGTTCCTGAAAGAAAAACTCAGCTGGAAGCACTATGTGTGCATTTTCGTGACCTTTGCGGGCATCGTCATTATGGGTGTCTATGATATGTGAAAAACCGGCTCTGCGCATTGCAGAGCCGATTTTTTATCTGTGCAGTTTTCCGATGATCTTATCCTTCATCCGGGACAGGAGGTTTCCCATGGTCAGGGTCTCCGAATCCACGCAGCGGGCAAGGTAATCGTCAATATACTTCGGGTGATAGACCCGGCTGCGGCGGTAGGCCTGCTCCAAAGGCTGGTCAAAAATGTGCCGGATATAGGCGCCCAGCTCCTCTTCCAGCCGCTTTGGGTAGTCCGGGTCCACCAGAATGGGCTGACTCAGCATTTCGATATAGGCCTCGTTGTCCTGGTCAAGCCGGATAATCTCCTCCATGGCGGCATCAAAGGAAGGATAGTCCGCCACATTGATGAAGGCCTTCTGATTGAAAATCTCCGTCACCGTGGAGCTTCCGTAATACACGGGGATGGTGTCGGCGTAGAAGGCGTCCATGATCTTCTCCGTCACGAAGCCATAGTGGTTGGTGCTCTCGAAGCAGAGGGTGAATTTGCACTTGCGCTGGAAGTCCACCTTGCTTTCGTTTTCAAAGCTGACCACCTTTCCGTCCGGCATATTGTTGAGGTAAGAGCCGGGGGATTCCACCCGCTTATACTGGCACAGCTTCTTGAAGAAGTCGCCCCGGATGTTAAACTCAGATTCATGCCCCGCGATAAAATTGGCAAAATATTCCTTCTGCCTCAGCAATGCTTCCGCTGTTTCCCGGGAACGGGGCTTCTCGGGCAGGCTCTGCCAATGGTTCCGGGGCCAGACACAGGTGGGCAGGTAGAAATTCCGATCCCCAAACTGAATGGGATACGGGCAGATAGAGTAGTCGATCAGGTTAAAATCCGGTATGTAATTCTCGCCGGAGTGCATAATGCGCACCTGGGGCTTGCCGCAGTAGGGGTAGTGGTCGTCCTCGGAGAAATTGCAGATCAGATAGTCCGGGTCGTCACTGATCTGCACATCAAAGCCCTGAAGCTTCAGGATGTCATAAATCAGGTTCTGCTGTTTGTTGAAATCGTCGCCCATGCCGCAGTAGTTAAGCTTTACGGTCTTCAAGCCGTCACGCTCCTTATCCATTTGGTTTTGGATATTATATCCCCATTGGGTCGGATTTGCAAGCATTTTCCCCCATATTGACAGGGAAGATAATCGGTACTATAATGGCAAGAAAAAAGGAGTTTTCTGCCGATGCAGTCTGATACAACCCATCCTCTGCTCTTTCAGCGAATCCTGCGTGCGCTGGCCCGCCTGGGGAACGCTTACCGGGTTCCGCTGTTGTCCGCGCTGGTCTTCGGCTTTCTGGCCCACACCTTCGCCTTTACCAATAAGCTTGTGAATCATGACGAGGTGCAGTGCCTGTTTTCCAAAGGGGCCACCGTGGTCTCCGGCCGGTGGGGGCTGGGGGCTCTGGATTCCCTGTTCCCCAATGTATCCATGCCCTGGATTTACGGTGTCGTGACCATCCTTTTGCTGGCCATTTCCGTATGCGTTCTGGTCAGCGTCCTTTCCATCCGCAGCGGATGGATGCAGGTGCTGGCCGCCGGGCTGGTTCTCACCTTTCCATCCCTCACAGGAACCTTCGGCTATCTGTTCACTGCCAGCAGCTACGGCGCGGCCTTTTTGCTGGCGGTGCTGAGCGTTTGGCTTCTCCAGCGCAGCTCCCTGTGGTATTGGCTGGGGGCGGTGGTCTGCATGGTACTGTCGCTGAGCATTTATCAGGCCTACGTCTCCCTCACCGCCGCCCTGCTGGTGCTGATTCTCATCCGACAGCTGCTGGAGGGCGAAGATGCGGCGGCGGTTTTTCGCCGGGGTGTTGGGTATGTCCTGTTTCTAGCGCTGTCCCTGGGCCTTTACTTTGGGCTGACCCAGCTGATTCTGAGGATCAAGCACGTCCAGATGGTCAGCTATGCGGCTGACAGTGTGACCTTTGATCTCCGTTCCCTGCCCGACAATATTGGACGTGCGTACCAGAACTTTGTCCGGAACTTCCGGGAACCCGCCTTCGGGTTGATCCCCACCGTTTTTTCCAGGCGGGTGCATCTGCTTGCGCTGGTATGCGCCGCTGTGCTGCTGGTTTTTCAGGGTGTGCGGATGGGTAAAAAGCCACTGTCTGTGCTGCTTCTGGCGGTGCTGGCGGCGGTGCTCCCCCTGGCGGTCAACTGTATGTACCTGTTTACCGCGCCGGATTCCGTCCACACCCTGGTGCTGTATAGCTTTGTGTGCGTGTATCTGCTGGTGCTGATCCTCGCTGACAGGGCTCTGGACATGGCATCCCCCAAAAAAAGGGCGGAAGCAGTCCGGCGGGCGGCCCTGAACGGCACGGTGTTTCTTTCCGCGGCAATCATTGTGGTCAATATCTATGTGGCAAACACCTCATACCTGACGCTGCACCTGCGCTATGAGAACGCATACGCCTTCTACACCGCTCTCATCGCGGACATCCGCCAGTCGCCGGAGTTTACCGAGGGGACAAAACTGGCTGTCATCGGCACCTGGGAGGACCCGGATTTCTATGAGGCGCATCTGGATTTTACCAATTACCTCA
Organism: Clostridiales bacterium; assembly: GCA_022786965.1. Lineage (GTDB taxonomy): Bacteria > Bacillota > Clostridia > Oscillospirales > Oscillospiraceae > Faecousia. The sequence goes on along the minus strand of JALFXH010000067.1, from coordinate 44,373 downwards.
CCGGTGTCACCGGCTTCAAGCCCGACAGCTATTCCGCTCAGCGATTCCTGGAATACTATCTGGGCTTTTCCATTCCCTTTGTCTCAGAGGAGGAAGCGGCGGACATCGCCGCATCGGCGGAATTTGCCGAAATGCCCTGCTATCCCTATTACGGTTCCACCCGGAAAATTGGGGATGCCATGGTGGTCAAGCTCTCCTGATAACAGCACAACACGCTCCCGAACTAATGGGAGCGTGTTTTTTATGGAATCGGGCGGTAGGTGCCGCCGTGAATTTCGTAGCCGTACCCGTTGGGGGGCTGCCACTGATAGCGGTGCTTTCCCGCTTCCGGGAACAGGCTCGCCATGATGGCGGCAATCACGCCGCCGTGGGTGACCAGCGCCGTCCCGTCAGGCAGCTCTGAGTACGCTTCCAGCACCCGGCGGGTCATCTGGATTCCGCTCTCCCCTCCCGGCGGTACATTGGCCTCATTGTCACCGGAAATCCAATCCTGATAGTCAGGGTTGTCCTTGAGCATTTCGTAGCTTTTCATCTCGAAAACCCCAAAATCCACCTCCCGAAACCGGGAATCCACGGAAAAAGGCACATTTCCGAACAGGATTTGCAAAGTTTCATTGGCGCGCTTCATGCCGCTGGTGACGAACCGTTCCGGGGTGATGGCATAGGTCAGGGATTGCAATTCTTCTCTTCCGGCGTCCGACAGGGGCAGATCGGTGCTGCCGCAGTAGAGCCGCTTTTCATTTGCCTCAGTTTTCCCGTGGCGAATCAGGTAGATGCTCATTTCAGCCGCTGCTCCAATCCGCAGAAAATCCGGCTTACCCTCTCCGCCTGCCCCGCCAGATACTGGCACAGCCGTCCGGTGGTATGCCGCCACTGCCGCTGCACCGGGTCCATGGGCACCACGCCGCTGGACAGATCATTGCAGATGAGAATGCTGTCCTGCCAGTCTTCCCGATGCTCCTGAATATATGCAATGGGGTCCATTTCCCGCTGGATGCAGGCATAGCAGAATTCCTCCAGAGCATTGACGCAGGGTTTGGAAAAGTCAATTTCCGTGCCGGTGCAGGTAAAAATATCCTCCGGGGCCAGAGAAAAGGCTGCCTTCGCGTAGTCCAGCTTTCCCTGATATGCCCCGCCGATAATCAGAATCATGGATTTCCTCCTTACAAAAGCGCAAATACGGCTGCGCCACAAAGCTCGCTGATGGTCAGGGCGTAGCCGGCTATGTCGCCGTTCATGCCCGCAAGGCTCCGATATCCCCGGCGCAGGGCCAGCCCATAGCCCGCCATGCACCCAATGAGCGCAAAGCCCAAATGCCCGAAGAGCACAAAGCCCAGCGCCACAAACAGGCACAGCATCCCAGTCAGCACAACCAAATGGGAGGTGGGCTTTTTCTGGGCGGCGTACTGGCTGGTGGACATGGAGGGCAGAGCCGTCACCGCCAGAGCGGAACCGCACCGGCTCACCGCCGGAAGAAACAGCAGAATCAGGCAGTTTTTGTCATTAGAAATTGACGCAAACACCGCGAACTGGGAAAGCATAAGCATGCACAGCCCGATGACAGCAAAGGAACCCACATGGGAATCCTTCAATATCTCCCGGCGGCGGGCTAAGTCCCGGCAGGATTTCACCGCGTCCGTCACGTCCATGAAGCCGTCCAGATGGAGAAACCCGGTGGCAAGGTAGGGCCACAGAGCCAGAACCAGGGCGCGAATCAGCACGGGAAGGCCCAGCAATCGGGTCAGCCAGCCGAAGAAGGCCCACAGCGCCCCGATTTCCAGCCCCACCAACGGAAGCATGGGCAGCATCAGGGGCCTGGCCTCCTCGTCCCAGACCCGGCAGGGACAGGGAATGGCGCAGAACATACTCTGGCACATGAAGAAGGCGTGAACAATCCGCTTCATTGGGGCAGCCCTCCCTTGTGAAAAATCAGCTGCCCCGCGCTGACCTCAATCACCGTGTCGCTGACCTGGGCCAGCAGACGGTCGATTTTGGCAAGGCACCGGCGGTAGCATTCCGTGGACTCGTCGTACCGCTGGGCATCGGAGTAGATGTAGTCGCTGACAATGACGGCGTTGGCCACACTTTTCGCGAAACACACCACATCCTCCGCGCATTTTTCCGCGGCGTTTAAGTCCATCTCGTAGTTTCTTTCCCGGGGAAACATTACATTTTGCAGCAGCGCCGTCACGCTGTCCAGCAAAAAGGAGCCGTTTGTGTCGTATTGCAGGCAGGACAGGATATCCGCCCCACACTCGATGGTTTCAAAACCCAGCCCCTCCCGGTCGGCAACGTGTCTGCGGATGCGCGCCCGGTCTTCCGCGTCCACGGGAATCATGGTAGCCACATAGTACCGCTTTCCGCCCCCGGCCAGCTTCACCGCCAGATCCTGGGCAAAACCGGACTTGCCGTTTTTTGCCCCGCCGGAGACAAAGACGATCATACTCCGGCCTCCACGGAGAACTTGTCGCCCTCCCGGATCTCGTCCAGATAGCCGTCGTCGATGCCCGCCTGATCGAAGGTGGCCATATTGTTGATGATGGCGCAGGCTGCTTCCAGCACCTGGAAGGCCAGGGGGCAGCCGCTGCCCTCGCCCAGGCGCATTCCCAGCAGGAAAATGGGCTGCAAGTGGAGCGCCTCCATGGCGAGACGGTAGCCAATCTCGAAGGATGCGTGGCTGGGAATCAGATACCCCCGAACGTTGGGGCACAGCCGCACGGCGCACAGGGCCGCCACCACGGAGATAAAGCCGTCAATCACCACCGGACGGTGGGTCAGGGCGCTGCCGATAAAGCCGCCGCACATGGCCGCAATGTCAAAGCCGCCCACCTTGCTCAGCACGTCCACCACGTCGTTGGGATTGGGTTTGTTAATCTCAATTGCCCGGCGGATAGCGTTTTTCTTTTTCAGCAGACCCTCGTCGGTAAGGCCGCCGCCCCGGCCCGTGACCTGCTCCACATCCGCGTCCAGCAGGACGGACAGAATGGCGGAGGAGGTGGAGGTATTGCCGATGCCCATTTCGCCAATGCCAAAGACATCCGCCTCGGTATTCTGCGCCAGCTCGATGCCGGTGAGGATGGCGGTCAGGGCCTGCTCCCGGGTCATGGCGGGACCCTTGGCCATATTCCGGGTGCCATAAGCGATCTTTTTATTCAGGACGGCGGGATCCCGGATTTCCGCGTTGACGCCAACATCGCAGACGGTAATCCCGGAGCCAAAGTGCTTTGCCAGCACCGACGCACCGGTTTTCGCCCGGGTCAGATTGATGGTCTGCATCAGGGTCACACTCTGGGGAGAGCTGGCAACGCCCTCCTCAAACACGCCGTTGTCGGCAGCGAAGACCAGAAGGTGCTTCTTTGCCACAGAATTATGTACCTTGCCGGTGATGCCCGCCAGCTGAATGGACAGTTCCTCCAGCCGTCCCAGACTTCCGGGGGGCTTGGCAAGCTGGGCCTGCCGCTTCCGGGCTTCCTCCATGGCAGCTTCGTCCAGAGGGGTCACCGACTGTAGAATCTTTTCTAATTTCTTTTCCATATTGTTTCCTCCAATAGCCAGCAGATGGATGGTTCGCAGTTGGGCAGCTCCAAGGTAGCGGTGGCCTCCGGGCAGAGCTGCCATGCTCTGCTCAGCAGCGCCTTCACAGGAATGCTGCCCTCCCGCAGGGAACTGTGGGTGTCCCCGGTGCCGTCGTTATTGTGAATATGCAGGTGGCTGAGAAAGGGCGCGCTTTCTTCCAGCCACTTCATAACCGGTATCTCCGAATAAGCGTTGGCATGGCCCACGTCCAGACACAGCCGGATTCTGGGGTCATTCACCGCCTGAACAACAGCCAAAAGCATTTGGGGCGAGGATTCCAGAACATTTTCCAGGCACACGGTCATCCCTTCGGGAATCTCCTGCAAAAACTCCCGCCAAAAGCGGATGGACTGGGCTTCATACCACTCCGGGAAATAGAGCCGGGGGACGTATGCCCCGTGGAATACCACCTTTTCCGCACCGTACCGCCGGGCCAGATCGAGGGCCTGCCGATAGCGAAACCGGGCAAGCTCCCTAGCCTTGGGGTCAATGGCGCAGGGAAACAGCTCGTTGAAGGGGCCGTGAAGAATCCGGCGGTCGATGCCCGCCAGGGTGGTTTTCAATTCTTCTTCCGTTTCCGAAAGGCCCTCGTCCATGTTCCAAGCCGTGCAGAAGGAGGCGATTTCCACGCCCAGTCCATACCGCCGGGCCAAGTCCCCAGCCGCCGGGTCGATAGTGGAAAGATACAGGCGCATCAAAACTCAATTCCCTTCCGTGCCGGGATGCCCCGGTCAAAGGGGTGCCGCAGCTTACGCATTTCGGTGATATAGTCCGCCAGCTCTGTCAGCGCGGGGGAGGGGTCTCTCCCGGTGAGCACCACTTCCAGTTGCTGGGGTTTGCACCGAAGGAAGTCTGTCACCAGGGTTTCCGGCACCACGCCCCGGTTGCAGGCGGACACGATTTCGTCCAGAATCAGCAGGTCCGCGTCCCGGGCAGCGTCAGCTGCCTGCCGGAACAGGGCCGTGTAGTCCTCCCGGGCCTGTTCCCGCTGTTCCGGGGTCATAGCGTGGTAGAACCCCTTCACCGTGTTGGCGTGGATGGTGCGGATGCCCGGCAGGCGCTTCAAGGATTCGATCTCCGAGGAACTGCCGTCCTTAAAAAACTGGGTAAAAATCACCCGCTTGCCCGCGCCGGAGGCCCGGACCGCCAGACCTACGGCAGCAGAGGTTTTTCCTTTTCCATCACCGCAGTATAAGTGAATCAGCCCCGCCATGTTAAGCCTCCCGGTTCAGGATGCGGTAGATTAGTTCCATATCCAGCCCCTGCCGCACGGCGTCCGCCAGGATATCGTACTGTCGCTCCTTGTATTCAGTAGCATCGTAGGTTTCCAGCGCGGAAAAATCCAGCCTCTTTTGGGCGCAGACCGCTTTCAGAATGGCATCGGCAATCCCGGGGGCATCGAAAATGCCGTGGATGTAGCTGCCGTAGACGTTGCCGCCGCCGTTGAGGACGGGCAAAACCTCCTGACTGCGGCCCATGTGGATTTCGTAGCCCTCGTAAGCAAGGCCGTTCAGGTTTTCCAGCATTCCCGTGACCCCGGCAAAGGTTCCCCGGGTCTGGGTCTGCACCTTGTCGCCACGGAACACGGTGTCCATATCGATCAGGCCCAGTCCGGCAATCTCCGTCACTCCGGCAGCTTCCACCTGATCGGGGTCGGATACGGTTTTTCCCAGCATCTGGTAGCCGCCGCAAATGCCAATCACCAGGGTTCCGGCAGAGGCTGCTTTCTGAATCGCCGCTTCCAGACCGCACTGGCGCAGCCACAGGAGATCGGCAATGGTGCTCTTGGTGCCCGGAAGCAAAATGAGATCCGGGTCGTGAAGTTCCTCCACGGAAGTCACATACCGCACGGACACGTTGCCATAGCGCTCAAAGGGAGCAAAATCCGTGAAATTGGAGATTCTGGGCACCCGAATCACCGCGATGTCCAGCAGCTTCCGCTGGGTATCCCGGGAAAAGCGCTCGGACAGGCTGTCCTCGTCGTCGATGTCCACATGGACGTAGGGAATCACGCCTGCCACGGGAACGCCGCACAGATCTTCCAATGTTTTCAGCCCCGGCTCCAGAATCGCCTTGTCCCCCCGGAATTTATTGATGACTGTGCCCTTGATCCGGGCCCGCTCGTCCGCTTCCAGCAGAGCCACGGTGCCGTAGAGCTGGGCAAATACGCCGCCCCGGTCAATATCGCCCACCAGCAGAACCGGGGCATCCACCATTTTGGCAAAGCCCATGTTGACGATATCCGCATCCTTGAGATTGATTTCGGCGGGACTGCCCGCGCCCTCGATGACGATGACGTCATATTCAGAAGCCAGAGAATTGTAAGCATCCATGACCTCCGGCACAAACTCCTGCTTGCGCCGGTAGTATTCCATGGCCCGCATATTGCCCCTGACCTGACCATTCACGATCACCTGGCTGCCCACATCGGTGGTGGGTTTCAGCAGAATGGGGTTCATGCGCACGTCCGGGGCAATGCCGGCGGCCTCCGCCTGCACCACCTGGGCCCGGCCCATTTCTCCGCCGTCTGCGGTGATGAAAGAATTCAGGGCCATGTTCTGGCTCTTGAAGGGAGCCACCCGATAGCCGTCCTGCCGGAGAACCCGACACAGGCCGGCGCACAGCAGGCTCTTGCCCGCGTTGGACATGGTGCCCTGAATCATAATATTTTTCGCCATGGTCACACCCCCAAACTGCCGCCGATGGCGGCAATCAACGCTTCATTTTCCTCGTGCCGCCGCACGGCGACGCGATACCAGCCGGAACACAATCCGGGGTAATTGTCGCAGTTGCGGATGGCGATTCCCTTTTCCTTCAGCTTCCGATGCAGATCGGTGGGCCCCTGAAACAGCAGGTAGTTCACGCTGGAAGGACAGACCCGGAAGCCGAAGCCCTCCAATTGTGCTTTCAGCCAGGGGCGCTCCGTCTGAATCAGCTCCTTGGTTCGATTCAGAAAATCTGCCTCCTTCAGCGCGGCGATGCCCGCCGCCTGGGCTAAAGAGGATACGTTCCAGGGCTGGACTTCCCGGGCCATGGCGGTCAGCAGTTCGGAGTCCGAACACAGGCAGTAGCCCAGGCGGATGCCCGCCATGCCGTAGCTTTTGGTAAAAGCTTTCAGCAGAAACAGGTTGGGATAATCCCTAAGATAGGCCTTCATGCTCTGCCCGTTGTCCGACAAATCCAGAAAGCACTCGTCCAAAAACAGACGAATTTCCGATTTTCCGCAGAAATCCAGTATTCTTTCCAACAATTCCAGTTCAATCAGCGCTCCGGTGGGGTTGTTGGGATTGCACAGGAACACCGCCTCCGGGGTGGTGTCCTCCAAATGGTAAAGAAAGTGCTCATCCAGCCGGAAGTCGTTGTCCGGCGTCAGATAGTAGTGCTTCACAGCGCAGCCCACCCGGGAAAGTCCCAGGGAATACTCGGAAAATGTGGGCGCCAGCTCCAGGGCGGTTTTGGGCCGCACCGCCGCGCAGTAGGCGTAGATCAGCTCCGCCGCGCCGCTGCCGCAGAGAATGTATTTTTTATCCACTCCCTCAAATTCCCCGATGGCGTCCACCAGGCAGCGACAGTAGGGATCGGGATACCGGTGCATTTCCGGCAGTGCCGCCTTTACCTCGTTCAGAACCCCTTCCGGTGTGCCGTAGGGGTTGGTATTGGCGGAAAAATCCAGCGTCACGCCGCCGCCGTAAATATCGCCCCCGTGGGGGTTACTTAGTCCGTAAAGCATACGCTTCTCCTTACAGAAGAATCAGGAATTTCACCGCGGCGAATACCCCGAGGCTCAAGACAGCCGTGCCATACAGCAGCTTACAGGCCTTCGGGATGTCCTCCGGCTCAATTTCCCGCAGCGGGTCGCCGATAAACTTCTTTTTGTGCAGGACGCCGTGATACCAGGCGTCTCCGGCCAGCCGCAGACCCAGAAGCCCGGCGCAGACGGATTCGGTCTGGGCGGAATTGGGGCTGGCGTGGTTATAGCGGTCCCGCTTGAAAATTTTCCAGCCGTTTTTAGAATCCATGCCCAGAAAAACCCCCGCCGCCAGCATCAGCAGAGCGGAAATCCGGGCGGGGATATAGTTGAACAGATCATCCATTTTGGCGGGAACCAGCCCTACGTTTTTGTAGGGCATCTCCACATAGCCCAGCATGGAATCCATGGTGTTCACGGCCTTGTAGAAAAAGCCCAGGGGCGCGCCGCCGATGGCGAGAAACAGCATGGGAGCGATAATCCCGTCGGAGGTGTTCTCCGCCACGGTCTCCACCGCCGCCCGGGCCACCCCTGCTTCGTCCAGACGCTGGGTGTCCCGGCCCACGATCATGGAGACAGCGTACCGGGCCTTCTCCAAATCGCCGGTCTTCAGGGCATCGTAAACCTTCATGCTCTCCGTTTTCAGGGACTTTGTCGCCAGAATCTGAGCGCACATCACCGTTTCCAGCGCCAAGCCCAGAAAGCTGCTGACGCCGTAGGCCAGATGCAAAATCAGCAGCGGAATACCGGTGCTGACGGTGACCACGATGAGCCAAATGGCGGCTCCCGCGAGATTCTCCCCCCGGACGGTCTTGGGAAATATCCTTCGCATCCCCTTCTCCGTCAGATCGACCAGCTTTCCGATGAAGACAATGGGATGGGGCATCCAATGGGGATCTCCCACGATCAGGTCAAGGCAAAAGCCCAAAATCAGGGCGCACAGCGACCACATCAGTTGGTCCCTCCCTGCATGGTAAAGATAAAAATAGGATTCTGACCCATCATCAGGTGGTAAGGCCCCGCCTTGCGGTCACGGGCCACACTCATGGACACCACCTCGGTGTAGGTAAAGGGAATGTCCTTTATGCACTGGGTCAGTTCCGCGACAGATTCCAGCGTCACCGCCGTAGCCACGATCCGGGCGTTGGGATTCTTGGCAAGGATGCAGTCCAGAATCTGCCGCATATTCCCCGCGCTGCCGCCGATGAACACATGGGTGGGGGCAGGCAAACATAAGCAGGCTTCCGGAGCCAAACCCGGCACCACCGACAGATTTTCCAGTCCAAATCGGCGGGTATTCTCCCGCAGCAGCTCCACGGCAGTATCCTTGCGCTCGATGGCGAAAACCTGTCCGGAATTCGCTTGCAGAGCCATCTCAATGGCCACGCTGCCGCTGCCCGCGCCTACATCCCAGCAAATGGCGTGCTCGGTAAGAGCCAGCTTGCTTAGGCACACGCTGCGGACCTCGCTCTTGGTCATGGGCACGGATTCCGTGCGCTGGAAAGCTTCGTCCGGCAGGCCGTGGGTCACCACCGGGTCGGCGGTGGGGTTTTCGATGAGGGCTACGCTCAGGCTTTCAAAGGTCAATTCCGCCAGTTCGGCGGCGGTTCCAACGGCGACTTTCTCCTGAGGGTAGCTCAGGTTTTCACCCACGCTGACTTTCACCCCGCCAAGGCCCGCTTCCGTCAGCTGCTTGCAGAGCAGCCCTATGCCGTTTTCGCCGCCCACCAGGGTGAATACCCTGCGGTTTTTCCGAATATCCGGCACAAGATCGTGGTCCCGCCCGTGCAGGCTCACGGGGCGCACATCTTCGTAAGAAGTCCCCAGCCGGGCGCACAGGTAGACAAGCGAACTCAGGCCCGGAAGCACGGTGACTTCGCAGCCGGAAAGCAAAGGCAGCAGCTTTTTAGCGCCGCTGAAAAAGCCAACATCTCCGGACATTGCCACCGTAAAACGGTTAAATTCCGGGTGATTATTGATGTATTCCGCAATTTTCGCCGGAGAAACCGCGTCAAAGACCGTCTGGTTTGGCCGCAGGCCCGCTTCCAGCATCCGCTTGGCGCCGATGAGGCAGTCGGCTTCCTCCAATGCGCGGCGAACCTCCGCCGTCATGGCCTCCCGGCTGCCGGGGCCGATGCCAACGATTGTAACCCTGGGCTTCCGTTTCAAGTTAAATTCCCGGCATAACAAGTCGATGGTTTCCGGCAGGGACAGTCCCTCCCGCTGGGGTGGACGGCCAATGACCACTAGGGTGGCATTTGCGGCACGGGCGGCTGTGACCTTCTCGTCAAAGCCCCCGGTGGTGCCGGAATCCTTGGTGACCAGGTACTTTGCCCCCAGGCTTTTCAGCATGGCCACGTTCATATCCACAGAAAACGGCCCCTGCATGGCGAGGATATGGGCGGGTTTCAGACCAGCACTCTGGCAAAGCCGCAGGGAGTCCTCCATGGGCAGCACCCGGGCGTAGACCCGGTTCGCAAAGTCGTATAGACCCGTATACTTTGCCAGCTCCTTGCTGCCGGTAGTCAGAAGGATGGGGCCTTCGGTTCTGTTCAAATAGTCCACCGCAGCGGGGATATCCGGCACAAACACCGCATCCTCCCCTGCCTTGCAGCCGGAGCGCAGAAGCCGCTGATAGCGCACCCCTGCTTTTTCGCAGGCGGCAGCGATATTTTCCGTCACCACGCTGGCGTAGGGGTGGGTGGCGTCGATGACCATGTCAAAGTTTTCCCGGGAAAACAGGGCTTCCATTTCCTCACGGGTCAGCCGCTGGGCGGAAATGGTCAGATTCTCCCGGGGGCTAAGCAGGGTTTCCCCGTACTCCGTGGCAACACAGGCGGTGACGGATACAGCCTGCGTGCACAGGAATTCCACCAGCTCCCGGCCTTCCGTGGTGCCGGCAAAGACGCACAGCTTACACATCCCGGTATCCTCTGGGGGTGACCATGTTGCCGCCGATCATCCGGGTGGAAGCATTGCCGATGAACACGGTGCAGAACATATCCACCTCCGCATCCTTCAGCTGCCCCAAGGTATAGAAGCGGCGGTTTTCGCCCTCTCTGCCGATGTGCTGGGCCACGGCGCAGGGCCGATCCTCGGGAAGCACCCGCAGCAGAATCTCGCAGGCCTTTTTCAGGTGATCGGGGCGTCCGTGGCTGGCGGGGTTGTAGAGCACCATGCTCAGGTCTGCCTGGGCAGCGCACTCCAGCCGCTTTTCAATCTTCTCCCAGGGAGTCAGCCGGTCGGAAAGGCTGATGACGGCAAAGTCATGGGTCAGGGGCGCGCCAAGAATCGCCGCGCCGCTGCAGGCCGCCGTCAGGCCGGGGATGACCTCGATTTCCGGCTCCGCAGACTCGCCGCGCAGCTCGTAGATCAGGGCCGCCATGCCGTAGATTCCGCTGTCGCCGGAACAGACCATGGCTACGTTTTTCCCCTTCTTTGCCTCGTCCAGCGCCATCTGGCAGCGCTGGGTCTCCCGGGTCATGGGGGTAGTCAGAAATTCCTTGTCCGTGTAACGCTCCTTGACAAGGTTTACATAAACATGATAACCAATGATGGTGTCGCAGTTTTGCAGCGCCCGGTCTGCCCGGACGGTCATATTGTCGTAATCTCCCGGGCCAATGCCCACAACAATCAGCTTACCCAAAGTGTACCTCCCATTTCCTCTTTGCCACTGCCACGGTGACCCCATGGCAGGCTGTTTTCCTTACAATCAAATCCTCCGCGCCAATCAACGCGGCACGCTCACATACATTGTCCACACCGGTGACCTTCTGTACGAAGGGAGACGGTGTAAACTCTCCCGGTACCGCTTCCAATTCCGGAGCGGAATAGAACCGGATGGGGATATTTTGTTCTTTACAGAAGGACAGAAGCCCTTCCTCGTCTTTTTTCAAATCGATGGAAGAGGCGGATCGAACAGCCCGGAAATCGAGATGATTCTCCCTGAACACCTGCTCCACCGCCTTTTGAATGGCTTCCTTTTCCGTACCCCGGCGGCAACCGATGCCAAGGTGCAGGCATTTCGGAATCAGCCGCAATGTTTTTTCAAAGGGTTCTTTGTCCGATACCGTCAGATAAATTCCCAAGTTCCCGGTTTCTCCGGAAATCACCCCGTTTGGCAGGCTTCCCGTAATTGGAAAGTCGCTTTTCAGAGGAATATCACCCTCCAAAATAGCGGCGGATACGGCCTTCGCCAGCTTCATGGAACTGATTGCGCAGCCATTTTCCGTGGCCCAAGTGTCAACAGAAAACTTGCGGTTGATGTCCGTGGCTGTGGTGATCACCGCCGTGGCGTGCAGGCTGCCGGCAATATGCCGGGCCAATGCGTTGGCGCCGCCGATGTGCCCTGACAGTAGGGGAATCACAAAGGTTCCCAGCTCGTCCACACACACCACCGCCGGGTCTGTCCGTTTATCATGGACAAACGGGGCAATTTTCCTCACCGCGATGCCACAGGAACCCACAAACACCAGCAGTTCCGAGGTTGCAAAACATTCCCCATAGCATTTTGGTGTTATGGGCGCAAAGTCCGCTTCCCCGAACCGCTCCATAGTGAAGCTTTTCCAGCGCACATCCGGGCAGACCGCCATAATTCGCCGGGCGGTTTCACAGCCCTGACGGCTGAAAGCAAAGATACTGCCCCTCACTGGGTGGCCTCACGGAACTCCGTGGTAAAGCCGGGGTGATACAAGAGGCTTCTCATGTAGTCATCGCCCATGCAGTTGCCCACAATGATCAGAGAGGTCTTGGTCAGGCCGTTCTCCGTCACCGTTTTATGCAGGGTTTCCACAGTGCAGCGGAAAATCTTCTGATCGGGCCAGGTGGCCTTGTACACCACCGCCACGGGGGTGCTGCCGGGATAGCCGCCGGCTAACAGCTCCGATTGCAGCTGCTCCGTCAAAGAAGTGCTCAGGAACAGCACCATGGTGGACTGGTGCGCCGCCAAAGAACGGATGGACTCCCGCTCCGGCACCGGGGTCCGGCCCGCCGTCCGGGTGATAATCACTGTCTGGCTTACGTTGGGCAGAGTGTACTCCGCTTTCAGAGCGGAGGCCGCGCCGCAGAAGGCACTGACGCCGGGACACACATCGTACTCGATGTCCAATTTGTCCAGCTCGTCAAACTGCTCCCGCACCGCGCCATAGATGCTGGAATCGCCGGTGTGGAGCCGGACGGTGGTTTTACCCGCCTTTTCCGCACCTTTGATCACATCAACGACCTGTTCCAGGGTCATTTTCGCGCTGTTGTGGATTTCGCAGCCCTCTTTGCAATAGTTCAGCAAATCAGGATTTACCAGGGAACCGGCGTAGATCACTACGTCCGCCTGCCCCAAAAGTTTCGCGCCCCGGACGGTGATTAAGTCCACCGCGCCGCTGCCCGCGCCAACAAAATGTACCATTTTCTTTACCCCTTCGTAATTTTTTCGATCAGCTCCATGGCGTTTTCCGACTGCGCCAGGAGCCCATATTCCTTGGAAAACAGGATGGTGCCGATTTCCATGTTCTCCCCCGCCCGGTGGCGCAGGTGGAACAGGATTCTTTCGGTCAGCCCCGTCATCGTCTTTTCAAAGCAGCCTGCATCCATTATGATTCTCAGGGCGTCGTCGCAGGCAACGCATTGGAGGATTTCTCCGATTTGTGCCGGGGCCAGCCCTGCTACCCCGGCGTGGGCCGCCAGAATCTCCATGCGGCAGTCGCCGTACTTACTGTGGGTGTTCATCATCCCGCCGCCCAGCTTCACCAGCTTGCCGATGTGGCCCACCAGCAGCGCCCCCCGAAAGCCCAGCTCCCGGCAGATATCCAGAGTCTGCCCGATGAAATTCGAGGACTGCACCGCCTGTTCGGCGTTCAGGGAAAGCCCCGCGCGAATAAAGTCGCAGCCGTAGTTGCCGGGAGTCAGCAGAACATATTCGTCCCCGTTTGCCTTTCGCTGGTTTAATTCCACCCGGATGGTGTCAACGAGGGCTTTTTCGCTCATGGGTTCCACGATGCCGGTGGTGCCGAGAATAGAGATACCGCCCACAATCCCTAAGCGGGGGTTGAAGGTCTGCTTTGCCAGTCTTTCCCCTTCCGGCACGGAAATTACCACGCTTAGGCCGCAGTTTTGGTCGGTGAGGGCCAGAATTTCTTCCAGATTCCCCCGGATCATCTCCCGGGGGACGGAGTTGATGGCGGCGTTGCCCACGCTCTGATCAAGGCCCTTTTTCGTGACCCGGCCCACGCCGAAGCCGCCGTCTATGGCGATGCCCGGCGTTTCCTTCACGGTCACCTCTGCGTAGACAAGGGTGCCATTGGTCACATCCGGGTCGTCGCCGCTGTCCTTGCGGACGGCACAGGATACCCGGTTTTCTTCCATGGTAATGTCCAGAACGGGAAGGTTCAGTGTCACGCCCTTTGGGGTGATTAAGGAAATGGTTTCCTTCCTCTGCCCGGTCAGCAGCATCCACGCCGCCGCCTTTGCCGCCGCTGCGGCACAGGAGCCGGTGGTGTAGCCAAAGCGCAGCTTTTTCCCGTCTTTTTCAATAAATTCTTCCATATTACCGCATGATCTGGTAGAGCATGGCGTTGCAGATAGCCGCCGCCACGTTGCTGCCGCCCTTGCGGCCCCGGGCCACGATGTAGGGAACATCAGAGCCGATGATCAGCTCCTTGCTCTCCACCACGTTCACAAAGCCCACCGGCACGCCGATAATCAGGGCGGGGCTCAGCTTCCCGGCCTGAATCTGTTCATGCAGGGAGATGAGGGCCGTGGGGGCGTTGCCGATGGCGAAAATGCAGGGTTTCGGGAGTTTCGCCGCCCGCTCCATGGAGACGATGGCCCGGGTAACGCCCCGCTCCTTGGCTTCCTGCGCCACGTCCGGGTCGGACATGAAGCAGTGAACCTCGCCGCCCAATTTCGACAGAATGGTCTTGTTGATGCCGGCGCGGGCCATCTGGGTGTCGGTGACGATGTCGCAGCCATTTTTCAGTGCTTCGATACCCTTGACAACCGCGTGCTCGGAAAAAACCAGATTCTGCACATAGTCAAAATCCGCGGAGGTGTGGATGACCCGCTTGATGACCAGCTCGTTTTCCGGGTCCAGTTTGGTGTCCCCCAGCAGCTCCGTGATGATGGCAAAGCTGCGCTTTTCAATGTCCATTGGCTTGATGTTTTCAATCATGGCGATGTTTCTCCTTGATACAGGTGTCAATGAAGCCTTCGGCGAAGGCGGGATTGGAATAGAAATGGAAGTGGGGGTAGCCTGCGTAGAGGGTTTTCGTGGAAACGGCGCAGGCCCACTGTCTGCCGGTGGGCTTTTTCGCGGTGAAGCCGTCCCCCGGCGCGGTACAGTCCCAGTGGTGGAACTCATGGGCGGCGATTTCGTCCCCGGCCTTGCACAGAAGATTGTCCTTTTTCGCCTGTAGGGTGACGTAGCCGAACCGGGTGAGTTTGCCTGTATTAAAGCACTCCCCTTCCAGTGCGCCAACCATGGGCACACCGGCAATGGATTTTGTCAGGTACATGAAGCCGCCGCACTCGGCGATGCAGGGAAGGCCCTTTTCCATCGCCTGACGGATGGATTGCAGCATTTCCGTATTTGCGCCCAGCTGCTCCAGATATAACTCCGGGTAGCCGCCGCCAAGGTACAGGCCGTGAATATTGTCGGGAAGGGTTTTGTCCGTCAGCGGACTGAAGGGAATCAGCTCGGCGCCCATGTCCGACAGTGCTTCCAGAGAGTCCTCGTAATAGAAGCAGAAGGCCTTGTCCCGGGCCACGGCGATGCGGACAGACTCTTTTGGAGGCAGCAAAACCGGCTGGTATTCCACAGGCATGGCGCTGTTGGCTAAACCAATCAGGCCGTCGATATTCAGAGTTTTTTCCGCCTGCTGTGCTAAAATCCGCATTTTTTCTTTCAGATTCTTCACCTCGGCGGCTGTCACCAGCCCCAGGTGGCGGCTTTCCAGCGCGCACTCGGGAATGCTTGGAAGGAACCCAAAGGATTTGATTTTGAATCGCTTTTCAATCTCCGATGCCAGCGCGGTGAAGGTCATGGCGGTGCATTGGTTGAGAATCACGCCCTTGATGTGGCTATTCGGGCAAAAGTCCAGAAAGCCCTGGATCGTGGCAAGGACGGACAGGGACGCGCCCTTGGCCCCCACCACCAGCACCACCGGACTGTCCGTCACCTGGGCCACCTCGTAGGTGCTGCCTTTCGTGGTGGTCAGTCCCGCGCCGTCATAGTAGCCCATGACGCCCTCGATGATACTGATATCCCGGTCCGCGCCGTTTTTCGCCAACAGATAGCGCAGAGTGTTGGGTGAGAAAAAGTGCAGGTCCAGGTTGGCGCTTTTGGCCCCGATGATGCGGCTGTGGAACATGGGATCAATATAATCCGGGCCGCACTTGAAAGCCCCGGTTTTAAGCCCTCGGTTTACCAGCGCCTGCAAAAGGGCGCAAACCATGGTGGTCTTGCCGCAGCCGCTGTTGGTGCCGGCGAGGATCAGTCTGGGAATATGGGTTTGCATTTTCTCACCTTCTTATCGGGTTGACCAATTGGCAATTGTCGATTCAAGAGTTGACAGTTGATAGTTGACAGTTGACAGTTAAGGAGTCCCTTCGGGACAATTTTGAATATTATTGCGATGAGTACCGGTCATATCCACATAAATACACCGTATTCCATAATTTATATTACTATTTTAATGCATCCCGCAGGGATACCGCAACTGTCAACTGTCAACTGTCAACTGTCAACTATCAACTGACATAATCTTCCGACAGATACACAGAAAGCCTCTGCACGCGATGATGCAGAAGCTGTATGGATGAAATTATCATGTCGAACCGTATTCATCGGCAATCGTCTTCTTCCTCGGGTTGGATTCTCCGGGCACCGGCTGGGCAAAACCGGTGCCCGGTGGTTGTGCGTCTACGGCTCAAGGGCAATCAAGCCGTATTTCATGGTGTCATTCTAGGGGGAGGAAAATGACACCCTGAGCAGCAAAACGGCCGCAGCAACCCCGTCAAGGTCGCCGCGGCCGTTTTTCCGCTGACTCACAACATCCATCTGCCCCTATCTCGGAGGCAAAAGTATGATCACGCTTAAGCAGGTCTCCTGACTTACGCCTCAGCAACACCCCACAGCCTTCTCAGGGAAATCCCCAATGACCGACTTTCGCCTTGTGTGGTGTCTCCGCGCATACAGTGGCGGTACCGTTCCGGAATCACACCGGATTCACTATTCTCCCCGGGCCCTGAAAGGCGGGCTGCCGCGGCACTTAAACGTTTCCTCATCTGTCCATAAGATACTCTATTTTTGCCGGTTTGTCAATAGTGAACTACTCTTCACCGGGCTTCCGACAGTTCTTTGTTCAGATTCTCCCGGGCGGTGGACAGCATCAGCTTGATGCGGTTGAGCTGGTTAACTTCCGATGCGCCGGGGTCATAATCCACGGCGGCGATATTCGCCTGTGGGTAGGCCTTTTTCAGCGCCTTGATAACGCCCTTGCCCACCACATGGTTGGGAAGGCACGCAAAGGGCTGGATGCACACGATGTTAGGCACCCCGGTCTTAATCAGCTCGATCATTTCGCCGGTGAGGAACCACCCCTCGCCGTACTGGTTGCCGATGGACAGGAAGGGTTTCGTCTGCTCGGCAATATCCTCGATGTGCATGGGGGCCTCAAAGCGTTTACTCTTTTCCAGAGCCTCCAGCGCGGGCTTGCGGATCTGGCGGATGAGCTTCACAACGGAGTCCGCCACCATTTCGCCGCTCTTTTTCGCGCCCAGGAACTCGGACTTATACTTGCCGTTGTAGAAGCTGTAGTTCAGGAAGTCCATCAGGTCGGGCACCACGGCTTCCGCTCCCTCCCGTTCCAGCAGATCCACCAGATGATTGTTGGCAAGGGGCATATACTTGACCAGAATCTCTCCCACAACGCCGACTCTCGGCTTTCTCATACTTTCGTCAATGGGGAAATTGTCAAAGGCTTCCACGATCTGGGTGCACAGCTCCTTGTACTCCCGGTGGGTCTCCTTGCCGGTCAGCTCGGCAATGCAGATATCCCGCCACTTGTGGTGCAGGGCGTTGGCGGAGCCGGGGGTAAGCTCATAGGGCCGCACCCGGTACAGGCAGCGCATGAGAAGATCGCCGTAGACCACAGCCTTCACCATATCCCGGATCAGGCCGGGAGACAGGTGGAAGCCCTCGTTCTTCTCCATGCCGTTGGCGTTGAGAGAAATCACGGGGATCTGACTCAGGCCCGCCTTTTCCAGCGCCCGGCGGATGAAAGCCACATAGTTGCTGGCCCGGCAGCAACCGCCGGTCTGGGTCATCATGACGGCAAGGTGGTCGGTGTCGTATTTGCCGGAGAGGATGGCCTGCATGATCTGGCCCACCACGGTGATGGAAGGGAAGCAGGCATCGTTGTTGACAAATTTCAGGCCGGTGTCGATGGCCTGCCGGTTGTCATTGTCCAAAAGAACAATGTTGTAACCATGTTTGCGGACGACAGGCTCCAGAATGTCAAAGTGGATAGGGCTCATCTGGGGGGCCAGAATGGTATAGCCCTCCCGGAACATTTCCTTGGTAAACTCTTTGCGCTGGTAGGTGATGGAGGTGGGCTTTGCCACGATGTGCTTCTCCCGGCGCATATCCATGGCGGCAAGCAGGGAGCGGATGCGGATGCGCACCGCGCCCAGGTTGTTCACCTCATCGATTTTGAGAAGCGTATAGAGCTTGTTGCTCTTTTCGAGAATCTCACTGACCTGATCGGTGGTGACGGCATCCAGACCGCAGCCGAAGGAGTTCAGCTGAATCAGCTCCAGATCGTCCCGCCGGGACACGAACTGGGCCGCGCTGTAAAGCCTTGAATGGTACACCCACTGGTCCACCACCCGGATTGGCCGCTCCGGCTCAAAGTCGATGGGCAGACTGTCCTCGGTGAACACCGTCAGGCCGTAGGAGGAAATCAGCTCGGGAATGCCGTGGTTGATCTCCGGGTCAATGTGGTAGGGTCGGCCCGCCAGAACGATGCCCCGTCCGCCTTTTTCCTCCATTTCCGTGAGCCTGCGCTGGCCCTCGGCCCGGATATCAGCCTTGGCCTGCTGCTGTTCCAGCCACGCCTTATGTACCGCAGCACGGACTTCTTTTGCGGGAATGCCCCATTCCTCGGCAGCGGTTTTCACCAGCCGGTCGGCGGCGGTTTTCTCGCTGGTAAAGGCAATGAAGGGGCGTATGTAGTGCACGTCGCCGTCGCTGATGGCCTCCACGTTGTTCTTCAGGTTCTCCGCATAGGACACCACGATGGGGCAGTTGTAGTGGTTCTGAGCCTGCTTCGTCTCCTGATGCTCATAGAACACGCAGGGATGGAAGATGGTCTTGATGCCCTGATTGATGAGCCACTGGACGTGTCCGTGGGACAGCTTGGCGGGGTAGCACTCGGACTCGGAAGGAATAGACTCCATGCCCAGCTCGTAAATTTTCCGAGTGGAGAAGGGCGACAGCACCACTCGGAAGCCCAGTTCCTTGAAGAAAGTGGCCCAGAAGGGATAGTTTTCGTAGAGGTTCAGCACTCTGGGGATGCCGATGGTGCCCCGGGGGGCTTCCGTTTCCTCCAATGGAGGATAATCAAACAGACGTTGACGCTTGTAGAGCACCAGATTGGGGGCTTTCTCCCCCTTGTCCCCGGCTCCACCGCCCTTTTCGCAGCGGTTGCCGCTGATATGCTTCCGGCCCCCGGGGAACTTATTGACGGTGAGCATGCAGTTGTTGGAGCAGCCGCCGCAGCGCACGGAAGAGGACGAGTAGGACAGATTCAGAATGTCGTCAAGGGACAGCATGGTGGTTTCCTGCCCGGTGTAGTGGCTCCGGGCAACCAAGGCTGCGCCGAAAGCGCCCATGAGGCCGGAGATGTCCGGACAGGTGGCGTCCACGCCGGCAATTTTCTCAAAGGCCCGGAGCACCGCCTGATTGTGGAAGGTGCCGCCCTGCACCACGATGTGTTTTCCCAAGTCCTCGGGAGAGGCCAGCTTGATGACCTTGTACAGGGCGTTTTTGATGACGGAATAGGCAAGGCCCGCGGAAATGTCGGAAACCGACGCGCCCTCCTTCTGGGCCTGCTTGACGTTGGAGTTCATGAACACCGTACAGCGTGTGCCCAAGTCCACGGGAGCTTTGGCAAAGAGCGCTTCCCGGGCAAATTCCTCGGCGGTGAAGCCCAGGCTGGTGGCAAAATTTTCAATAAAGGAGCCGCAGCCGGAGGAACATGCTTCATTCAGCAAAATCGTGTCCACCGTGCCGTTTTTCAGTTTGATGCACTTCATGTCCTGCCCACCGATGTCCAGCACGCAGTCCACCTCCGGGTCGAAAAACGCCGCGGCGGTAGTGTGGGCGATGGTCTCCACCACGCCCTCATCCAGAGAGAAGGCGGCTTTTAAGAGGGCTTCTCCGTAGCCAGTGGAGCAGGCCCGGACAATCTTCGCCCCCTCCGGCAGCAGCCGTTTCAGCTGGGACACCGCGTATTGGGCGGTCTGGATGGGGTTACCCTGATTGCCCCGGTAGAACTGCCACAGAAGCTCCCCCTGCTGTCCGATCAGCACCAGCTTGGTGGTGGTGGAGCCGGCATCGATGCCAAGGAAACAGTCGCCGCGATAGTCTTCCAGCTTTTCCTTACCCACCACGGCACGGCTGTGGCGGCACTGGAACTCGGCAAATTCCACCTCATCCTTGAAAAGCGGCTCCAGACGGGGCATCTCAAAGCTTACCGCCACGCCCTGTTCCAGCCGTTCAATCAGGCCGTTCAGTTCTGCCGCTTCCCCGTCGCTGGCTTCCAGCGCCGCGCCCATGGCGGCAAACAGGTGGGAATTGGCAGGATCAACGGTGGTTTCCTCGGTCAGCTTCAAGGTGCGGATAAAGGCGGCTTTCAGCTCCGTCAGGAAATGGAGCGGCCCGCCGAGGAAAGCCACGGTGCCCCGGATGGGTTTGCCGCAGGCAAGGCCGGAGATGGTCTGGTTGACCACCGCCTGGAAAATGGACGCCGCCAGGTCTGCCCGGGTTGCGCCCTCGTTGATCAGGGGCTGAATGTCGGTTTTGGCAAACACGCCGCACCGGGCGGCGATGGGGTACACCTTCTGATAGTCCTTCGCCGCCTCGTTGAGGCCCGTGGCGTCGGTCTGCAAAAGCGCCGCCATCTGGTCGATGAAGGAGCCGGTGCCGCCGGCGCAGACGCCGTTCATCCGTTCTTCCAGGCCGCCCTTGAAGTAGATGATTTTCGCGTCCTCGCCGCCCAGCTCGATGGCAACATCGGTCTGGGGCGCGGCGGTTTTCAGGGCCGTGGCCACGGCCACGACCTCCTGAACAAAGTCGATTTCCAGGGCTTTTCCTAAGTTGATGGCGCCGGAGCCGGTGATGCGCAGGCGCAGCTCACAGGGCCCCAGTGCCTTCTTCGCCTCCATCAGCAGGGACTTGAGGGTTTCCTGGGTATGGGCATGGTGTCGGCGGTACTGCCCAAAGAGGATTTCCCCTTCCTCACTGAGAATAACCAGTTTTACGGTTGTGGAGCCGATATCGATACCGGCACGATAGGTGTTCATGATATCCTCTCTTTTCATAGCACAGTAAATAGGAAATGGTACAAATGGGCAGCGCCCCCAGAACATCCAGCGCGGAGTGCTGCTTCAGAAACAATGTGGAAACGCAGATCAGAACCGTCAGCACCGTCAGCGGCAGCAGCCTTCCCGGCTTGCAAAGCCCTTTCGTATGGGCCGCCGCAGCCAGCGCGGCCAGCGCGCCGATGACGTGCTCTGAGGGGAACACGTTGGTGCTGGTATCCATTGCGTAAATCAGGCCCACCGCCCGGCTCAGCAGGTTATCCCGCGGGAACTCCGCCGGGCGCAGGTTCTGGCAGCTGGGGTACAACAGGAAAATGGCAGTGGACATGGTGATGGAAATGCACAGAAACTTGCTGTAGCGGCGGAAGGTGTCCGGGTCGTACAGAAGGCAGTACAGGTGAATGCCCACGATGAAGAAATACCAGCACACATAGAAAATCAAAAAGATTTCGTGAAAAGGGATTCTGTCATCCAGAACGCAGTGCATCACATGGTAGCTCTGGGCGGGATTGAAAAGCTCGATCAGAAAATAGCGCAGCAGATACACCGGCCAGAACAGCAGCCACCACAGATGGCGGTACTGGGGCTCGTTGATCCTGCCCAGACGGAATCCCCGCAGGTCCGTCACAGGTTTTGGAAACTTCACAGGGAACGCCTCCCTTACTTCCGGCGAATCCGGGTTTCCAGCGTCTCCTGCATCAGCTTCAGGTGCTGGGTCAGGGGCAGATCACTGCGGAAGGGGCGGAAGAAATGGTACTTCAGCGCCCGTTCCTCCCGGCGCTGGCGGATGTGGGCTTTCAGCGCTTCGTAGCGGACAATCACGTCGTTATCCTCAGCGAAGGCCTTCAGCTTGACAATCAGTCGGGCGGAATGGAGCACATCGATGCTGAACACACCGAAAAACACTCCGATAAAGAAGGAGAAGGCCAAATTGTTGGCCAGCCACTGTAGGCCCTCCAGAATGTAGGGATGGATGAGGAAGTAATACACAGCCCCCAAAATCGCCCAGAAGAGAGAGAACAGCGGGCAGATGATGCCCTGTACATTGCCCCAAAGGTCAGAATAGTCCCACAGCCGGACCTTCAGGAATTTCAGGCAGAACACACCGGCAACGTACTCAATCAGCGTCATACCCACCGCCATGGCGGCAAACAGCATGACCTTATTCCAGAACGGGTCGGAAAGCAGGCTGAATTTTTCCAGGGATGCCAGCAGATACAGGGTGCACAAGCCGAAGCCGTAGATAGGAAGATACGGCCCGGTACAGAAGCCGGGATTGACAATTTTTTCCGGACGCTGGGTCAGATTTCGGAACAGCAGTTCCAGCACCCATCCCAGAACGGAACCCACAAAGAACAGGAACGCCAGTGTCAGCAGCATACTCATTCTGATCACTCCTTTACCATAAAAATACAATGGAATGATGAACGGAGACGAAACGATTCTTTTCCAAATTGTGAATAATTCGGTTTTTACCGCCGCACATAGGCTGTGCGGCGGTAAAGAAGGTCTCAAGCCTCCCCTATCAGGGGAGGTGGCCCGGCGTTAGCCGGGTCGGAGGGGTGTCTCCGCCATGGACGTGCACCCCTCAGTCAGCTTGCGCTGACAGCTCCCCTCAAGGGGAGCCCACTATTCCTCTTTGGGCTTGCGGTACAGTTCGGGCAGTTCCCCTTCCCCGCCCATCATGGCGGTCATTTCTTCGATGCGCTCTAAGGGGAAAGGGGGATTGGCAAGGGGCCGCATAGCAATGGACATGAGCTTCATGGGGTTGTCGTCCGCCAGCACCCGGTTAGAGCTTAGACTACCGCAGCGCTTGCAGCGGTGGATGATAGCCCACTCACCCTTGTTGCGGACCCACACCGCCACCGGCTCCATCAGCCCTCCGCAGTCGGACTCCCGGTCTCCCGGCTCGATGTCCACGTGCAGGGAGTGCAGGCAATTGGGACAGTGGTTCCGGTGGTCGCTGCCGGCTCCCACAGGCACCACCAGCCGCCCGCAGTTTTTGCAGGTAAAGCTTTCGTCGCAGGCGTGGGTCTTATAGTAGCCCTTTTCGTACTGTTTACGCTTGTTTTCACGGTTCATAGCGTTTTCTCCCAGTGTGATGTTGGATAAACCCATTATACCCATTGTGCGAAAAATGTCAAGGCTGCCGCCCCTTCGCATTGACAGAACGCACTTTTCGCTGTATACTATATGGCGAAAAAAGGAGGCGATGGATATGGATTTGGCGGAATATCTGCCTTTTTTCCCAAAGCTGTCGCCTCAGCAGCAGCAAACCCTTGTGGATTCCGTGGAGCCCATGGAGGCCAGGGCAGGAAGCATTGTCCACAACGGGAGTCTTGACTGCCTGGGCCTTCTCATCATCCGCTCCGGGCAGCTGCGGGTGTACACCCTGTCCAGCGAGGGCCGGGAGGTCACCCTGTACCGGCTGTTTGACCGGGATATCTGCCTGTTTTCCGCCTCCTGCGTCATGCCGGACATTCAATTTGAGGTTATCATTGAGGCGGAGAAGGACACGAAGATGTGGGTCATCCCTTCCTGCCTCTTTAAGGAGCTGATGGAAAGCTCCGCGGCAGTGGCCAACTACGCCAATCAGCTGATTTCCAGCCGGTTTTCCGAGGTCATGTGGCTCATGGAGCAGATCATGTGGAAGAGCTTTGACAAGCGTCTGGCAGGCTTCCTGCTGGAGGAAAGCGCGCTGGAGGGTTCCGCGTGTCTCAAAATGACTCACGAGCGCATCGCGGGTCACCTGGGCACCGCCCGGGAGGTGGTCACCCGGATGCTGCGCTACTTTCAGAGCGAGGGTATGGTGCGCCTGAGCCGGGGGGAAATCGCCATCACGGACGAAAAGGCCCTGCGAAAATTAGTTGAAAGTTGATAGTTGACAGTTGACAGTTAAGGAGTCCCTCCGGGACAATTGGAATCATTCGGATTACAATACCAAATGTTCCTGTATAAACGAACTGTGTTTAGAATCTGCATACCACAACTGTCCACTGTCAACTGTCAACTGTCAACTTTTAACTGACATAAATACCGTGGCTTCTGCCGCGTTGCTATTTAGAGATCTACATAAAAGGAGAGCTATTATGAAGATTACCAACGATATCCGCTACGTCGGCGTCAACGACCACCAGGTTGACCTGTTCGAGGGTCAGTATGTGGTGCCCAACGGAATGGCCTACAACTCCTACGTCATTCTGGACGAGAAGGTGGCCGTTATGGACACTGTGGACCGGAACTTCACCCATCAGTGGCTGGACAACATCCAGAACACCCTGGGCAGCCGGAAGCCCGACTATCTGGTGATTCAGCACATGGAGCCGGACCACTCCGCCAATATCGCCAACTTCCTGAAGGTCTATCCTGAAGCCACCGTGGTGTCCTCCGCCAAGGCTTTCACCATGATGAAGCAGTTCTTCGGTGATGATTACGCTGACCGCCGGGTCGTCGTGGGCGAGGGCGACACCCTGGGCCTGGGCAAGCACACGCTGGCCTTTGTCACTGCTCCCATGGTTCACTGGCCCGAGGTCATCGTGACCTATGATGTAACCGACAAGGTTCTGTTCTCCGCTGACGGCTTCGGCAAGTTCGGCGCTCTGGATGTGGAAGAAGACTGGGCCTGCGAAGCCCGCCGGTACTACATTGGCATCGTTGGCAAGTACGGCCCCCAGGTGCAGGCCCTTCTCAAGAAGGCCGCCACGCTGGACATCTCCATCATCTGCCCCCTGCACGGCCCCATCCTCACCGAGAATCTGGGTTACTACATTAACCTGTACGACATCTGGTCCTCCTACCGGGTGGAGAGCGAGGGCATCGTGGTGGCCTACACCTCCGTCTACGGCCACACCAAGGCCGCTGTGGAGCTGCTGGTGCAGAAGCTGAAAGATAAGGGCTGCCCCAAGGTTGTCGTCCACGATCTGGCCCGCACCGATATGGCCGAGGCTGTTGAGGACGCCTTCCGCTACGGCAAGCTGGTGCTGGCTACCACGACTTACAATGCCGATGTGTTCCCCTTCATGAAGGAGTTCATCCATCACCTGACCGAGCGTGACTACCAGAACCGCACCATCGCTCTGGTGGAGAACGGCTCCTGGGCCCCTCTGGCCGCCAAGGTCATGCGGGGAATGTTCGACGGCTGCAAGAACCTGACCTTCACCGACACCACCGTCCGTCTGCTGTCCGCCCTAAACGACGACAGCAAGGCACAGATCGAAGCCGTCACCGACGAGCTGTGCAAGGATTATCTGGCTCAGCACGACGCCACCGCCAATAAGAACGACCTGTCTGCCCTCTTTAACATTGGCTACGGCCTGTATGTGGTCACCTCCAACGATGGTCAGAAGGACAACGGCCTCATTGTCAACACCGTGTCTCAGGTCACCAACACCCCCAACCGGGTGGCCGTCACCATCAACAAGGCTAACTACTCCTACCATGTCATCAAGCAGACCGGCATTCTGAATGTCAACTGCCTGGATGTGTCCGCTCCCTTCTCTGTGTTCCAGAACTACGGCTTCCAGAGCGGCCGCACCGCTGACAAGTTCGCGGGTGTGGAGGAGCTGCGCTCCGACAACGGCCTGCGGTTCCTGCCCCGGTACATCAACTCCTTCATGAGCCTGAAGGTGGAGTCCTTCGTGGACCTCGACACCCACGGTATGTTCATCTGCTCCGTCACCGAAGCCCGGGTCATGTCCGACAAGGAGACCATGACCTACACCTACTACCAGAACAACGTCAAGCCCAAGCCCGAGACCGAGGGCAAGAAGGGCTTCGTGTGCAAGGTCTGCGGTTGGGTCTACGAGGGCGACACCCTGCCCGACGACATCGTGTGCCCCCTGTGCAAGCACGGCGCGGCGGACTTTGAGCCCATTGCGTAACGTTTCTTCAGCCGGTTGACACCGGTTTCGCCGAAAGAACCCGTTGTCCGCGTTTTTCACGGGCAGCGGGTCTTTTCCTGCTTCATCCGTTTTTCGTCCCGACAGGAAAATCGCCGGGAAGATGAAAAAAACGTTGCATTGCGGGCCATACCTTGGTATACTGAAATAGCGAAACGAGTCGAAAGCTACACTGTGGAGGGATAACCGTGACTGTCACCAATATCATTGAGCTGCTGGGCGGCCTGGGCGCATTTCTGTTCGGCATGAAGTACATGGGAGACGGGCTGGAGCTGGCAGCGGGCTCCAAGATGAAGGATCTTCTGGAAAAGCTGACCCGGAACCGAATCCTCGGCTTCCTGCTGGGCGTATTTGTCACCGTGGTCATTCAGTCCTCCTCCGCCACCACTGTGATGGTCATGGGCTTTATCAATGCCGGCATCATGGATCTGGCCCAGGCCACCGGCGTTATCTTCGGCGCCAACATCGGCACCACCATCACCAGCGTTCTGATTGCTCTGGATGTGTCCGGCATTGCTCCCTTCTGCATCTGCGTAGGCGCGTTTATGATGCTCTACTCCAAAAAAGCAAGGGTAAAGCACATCGGGCAGGTCATTTTGGGCTTCGGCCTGCTCTTCCAGGGCCTGCACACCATGAGCGGCGCCATGAAGCCCCTGGGTCAGGTAGCCTGGTTCCAGAACTTTATCGCAAACGCCAAGAGCCCCATTCTGGGCCTTCTGGTAGGCGCTCTGATCTGTGCCGTCATTCAATCCTCCTCTGCCGCCGTGGGTATTCTGCAGGCGCTGGCGCTGCAGGGGCTGATGCCGCTGCACTTTGCCTCCTATCTGGTCTGCGGCATCAACATCGGCTCCGCCATGCCCACCATTCTGGCCTCCATGAGCGCCCGGAACAACGCCAAGCGGGCCTCCATGATCTATCTGATCTACAATGTGGTGGGCGGCATCCTGATGACCCTCGTGACCATGTTCCTGCCCTATACCCAGTTCATTGAGCGGCTGATTCCCGACCCCATGTTCCAGGTGTCCATGGTGCATATTCTCTTCAAGGTGATCTCCGCCGCCATCCTGCTGCCCTGCACCAATCTGGTGGTCAAGCTGACCTACAAAATCATCCCCAAGCAGCGTCACGAGGACGCCGCCCGTCTGGAGTATATCGACGTGAATCTGGTGGGCAACCCCAGCGTCTCCATTCTTCAGGTTCGCAGTGAAGTGGACCGCATGAGCAAGCTGGTATCCGAAAGTATCGATATGGCCATGGACGGCGTGCTGAATAACGAGGTTCGCAACGCCAAGACCATCACCGAGAATGAGGCCGTCATCGACTACCTCACCGACGCCATCAGCGATTACCTGGTTAAGTTCAACGTTCAGGAGCTTTCCACCCAGGAAGCCATGTACGTCAACCGTGTCTTCCAGGCCCTCAGCGATATGGAGCGGATCGGCGACTATGCCGAGCATCTGCTCCACGTCAACGAGCGCTGCACAGAGAAGAAGCTGACCTACTCCAATGTGGCAAGAAGCGAGCTGATGGAGCTGTTCAACAGCGTGAAGGCTCTTTATTCCAGCGCCACGGCCCGCTTCTACAGCCAGGACATCGGTATTGACGAGCTGAAGCATCTGGTCCGTATGGAGCGTGAAATCCGCAAGAAGGCCAAGCAGGATCAGCAAAACCACATGGATCGTCTCCGGGCCGGAGAGTGCTCCGTGGAAGCCGGCCTCATGTTCGGCGAGGTTCTCAACAGTCTGAGCCGAATCGGCGGCCACTCCATCAACATCGCCGAAGCCGCTACCGTCCAGCAGAGCGAAAAGATGTTCTGATACTATTTTCTGATTAAAATATTTAATTTTAATCAGAAAGACACCGCCTAACGGCGTTGTCGTATCCATGATTTTCGGAATAGAAAATCATGGATACCCGTCTCATTATGATCTTCATATAGAAAACTTCAATTCTTGCGAATTAAAGTTTTCTATTGAATATCAGTATGACCTCCCCACTGTGCCGGATATGCAGAAATCCGCCACTCTTCCTTCATACGCAAGGGCCTGCCGCTGTTTTCGCGGCAGGCCCCTTTTGGGTTCCCCCGTTCATCACGGTCTGAATGCGTTCCATGCGTGTCATCTCTCCACATGCTGCAAACAGACCTGCCAGTCAATATTGGGATGGACTTTTCCTTCTTCATCTGGTATACTACCCATAGTAAAGGGGGCTTGTCCATGAAACAGGAAGAAAAGAACCAAAAAAGCCGGGAGCATATTTTGGAACACGCCTTTGCGGAATTTGCCGACCAGGGCTATCTGGGCGCATCGGTGAACGCCATCTGCGCCGCCGGCAAAATCTCCAAGGGACTTCTGTATCATTACTATGCGGACAAGGACGCGCTGTATCTGGCCTGTGTGGAAGCCTGCTTTCAGGAGCTGACCTCCGCCCTTTCCGCCGCGCTGGATGCCCGGACCGTGACGCCGGATCAGTATTTTGACGCCCGGCTCACCTTTTTTGCCCAGCACCCCCGGCACCAACGGCTGTTCTGCGACACCGTGGTAAATCCGCCCCGGCACCTGCATCGGGAGCTGGAAGAATGCCGGGCTTCCTTTGACACGCTGAACCAGACCATGCTCACCGCGATTTTGGAAAAGGAAAGGCTGGCGCCGGGCTTAAGCGTTCCGGATGCCATTGCCCAGCTCCGGATTTTTGAGGACTGTGTCAGCAGCTACCTGAAAAACGCCGGACAGGAGGCACAGCAGGCAGAAAAACACAATCAGCTGTGTCGCCAGACCTTCCAGACCATGCTCTACGGGCTGATTGCCCGGACATAACACCTGTATTCGCCCGTCCCACGAGGTTTTTCCCTCAAGGGACGGGCTTTTTCCCGAAATTTACAGGCTGTATATTGACCACTCGGTCTGTTTATGCTATACTTTCTCAAAATAGACCTGTAAGTCTATTATCAAGCATGAAAGAAGGAACCCAAATATGTCCCGCGAAAAATCCCAAAATCAATCCATTCTCTCCGATATGCCACCGGCCAAGGCCATTGTCAAGCTGGCAATCCCCGCCACCCTGGCTCTGCTTGCCAAGGCGGTCTACAATCTGGTGGACACCGCCTACATTGGCATGCTGAACTCCGATATCGCCCTGACGGCTGTGGGCGTCACCGTGCCCCTGCTTCTGATTATGGTGTCCATCGAGAACATATTCGCGGCAGGTGCGGCAGTGCTGGCAGGCCGCCAGCTGGGCGCGAAGGAGCCGGAGGCCGCCAGCCGCACCGTCACCACCGTCATCGGTCTTTCCATTCTCATCGGCATCGTCCTGTGTATAGGCGGCATCGTGTTTATTGATCCGCTGATGCGGGCCTTCGGCGCGTCGGAGGCATCCCTGCCATTGGCCAAGGACTACGCCTTCTGGATGTTCATTGCCGCGTTGGCGAACCTGCCCGCCCAGAGCATGAACTGCGCCGCGAGAGCGGAATCCTCCGTGAAGATTTCCTCCATCGCGGTGATCACCGGCGCGGCCCTGAACATCCTGCTGGACCCGGTGTTCATGTTCGACTGGGGCCTGAATATGGGTGTGGAGGGCGCGTCCCTGGCAACCACCGTGTCCCAGTTCGTAACCTTCTTTATTCTGATCTGGTTCTACGTCAGCGGACGCTCGGTCATCAAAATCCGGCTCCGCGCCTTCCGGCCAAGCTGGAAGTTTATCAAAGACGTGGCAATGATCGGCATCCCCACGGCGGTGATTCAGATTTGTCTGTCCGTGGCGGCGTCCCTGACCAACATTGCCGCCGCTTCCCTTCCCCAGTCTGACGAAATCATCGCCGCCTACGGCGTTGTTCAGCGGCTGGTGCTCATTGGCTGCTATGTGGTTATGGGCTTCATGCAGGGCTATCAGCCGGTGGCGTCCTACGCCTTCGGCGCGAAAAATGAGGACCGGTTCCATCAGTCGGTGCGCTTCGCCCTGAAAGGCTCGTTGCTTCTGACGGTTCTGGTTGAGGCTGCCTATATCCTGCTGGCAATGCCCCTGATCCTGCTGTTTAACAGCAACCCCGTGATCGTGGACTACGGCAGATGGCTCCTGATTTCCCAGATGGCGCTGTATCCCGCCTTCGGACTGTGCTATATGATGACGATTACCTATCAGACCATCGGTGAAGCCCGGTACGGGCTGTTCCTGTCCGCCATCCGGCAGGGACTGTTCTATATTCCCTTTATTCTCTTCCTGCCGCGTCTGCTGGGCATAGCCGGAATCTATGCGTCCCAGCCCGCTGCGGATGTCTTAACCGTGCTGGTCTGCGTTTTCTCCATTCCCGCGATGAAGCGGATCGCATCCAGAAATATGTGCGGGGACGGTACTGATCGGCTTCAACGCAATGAAAACCGATGCGGAAACAAAAAAAGCAGCTGAATTTTGGGGAGAAAACATTATGAGCAAGGTAAAAAACGAGCCAAAGTATAAAAACGCCCTTCTGCAGGCCATTCGTGCCCAATTGGAGCATCGGGCCTTCTGGCTTTACTTACTGTGCGATGAAGCGTCCAAGCGGGGTTTGGACCCCCGGGATTTCGGCAGTGCGACGGTGAAGCGCTGCGGACTGTCTCAGGGCGCGGATCTGGTTCGAAAGGGCAAAACAGACAGCCTGAAGGGACTGAAAAAGGTTCTGTTTACCAAGCCCGCCCAGCTTGTCTTTGAGATGGACATTCTGAAAAGCACAGATGACGCGCTGGATATTGATTTCCATTACTGTCCGCTGGTCAAGGCATGGCAGAACGCCAGCTGCAGCGACGAAGAAATCGCCATGCTCTGCGACATCGCCATGTGCGGCGATCACGGCATCGGCGAATGCTACGGAAGCACCCTGGAGCTGCCCCGCTGTATCGCCAAGGGCGACGATGTCTGCTCCCTGCGATACCGAAAAAAATCGTAATGCAACCTTTTCCTCCTGAGAATCGTATGGTTGGTGAAAGATCTTTCAAACCAAGGCGCTTCCCCCGCCGGGAAGCACCCATGTACAGGAGTTTTTTATGAGACTATCCGTCGAGGAAGCATTCCAGCGATACGGTGACCGGGTGTTTTCCGCCGCTTTCAGCATCTGCCAAACAAAAGAGGATGCCGATGACGCCGTGCAGGATACCTTTCTGAAGTATTACACCCGAAATGAAGACTACATAGATGAAACCCACCTGAAGGCCTAGCTTCTCCGGGTCGCCATCAACCGGGCAAAGGATATTACCGGCGCTTTCTGGCGCAGGAACCGGGTCAGCTGGGAGGAATACATGGACGAGCTGGAATTCAGAGAGCCGGAGGACCGCGGTCTTTTTGAGGCCGTTATGCGGCTGCCTGAGAAATACCGGATCGTGATTCATCTATTCTATTATGAGGAATACTCCATCGACGAAATCTCTGCCGCCCTGCACAGCCATCCGGGCACCGTGAAAAGCCGGCTGAGCAGAGGAAGGAAACTCCTGAAATCCATGCTTACGGAGGTAGTGTGCCATGATTGACAAGAAGCAGTATCAGCGCGCCTTTGGTGTGCTCCACGCCTCCGGAGACTTTTTGAAGGAGGATTTTCCCATGAAGCAAACAAACCATTTCCCCGCACGCAAGCTGATCATTCTGTGCGCCGCAGTCATTCTGTTACTCAGCACGTCCATCATTTGCTATGCCGAAGATGTGGGCGGCATCCGCAGAACCATCCAGCTGTGGATTCACGGTGACCAGACCACTGCCGTGATGGACATTCAGAATGGCGAGTATACCCTGACCTATCATGATGCCGACGGCACACCCCGTGAGCAGGTCGGCGGCGGTGTCGTGGTCAATCCCGATGGTTCCGAGCGTCCCATGACGGACGAGGAAATCATGGAGCGTGTGATGAAAGAGTCACGAATGCCGGAGGTTGATTTCAGAAAAGACGGAAGCACCTGGGTCTACTACATGGACCAGGCAATGGACATCACAGACAAATTCGATGACGACAGCATCTGCTTTGTCCAGCTGAAAAACGGTTCCGATATTCTTTATCTCACTGTGAAGTATCAGGATGGTTTTGCCACAAGCCCCGATGGGTTCGTACAGCCCGAGGAATTCAATTGAATAAAAAGGGGCTGATAAAAAATCCCTTTTCATTGAATATCCATATGAAAACCCCAGGACATCACCCGATAAGCAGGTGAAGTCCTGGGGTTTTCCAACACTTCGCACACAGAATGGTACAGTTCACCCATGCAGAACGCGGATCTTCCACGGTGTTCAACCAATAGGTTTCATCAAAAGATTTGAAGAGGATCTACAATCAGATTTTTCCGGTTTGAATCACTTCCTGATACCAATAGTAGGAGTCTTTGGGAATCCGGCGAAGATCGTGGGCATAGTCCACATAGACAAGGCCAAAACGTTCATTATACCCATTGCTCCATTCGAAGTTGTCCAGAACACTCCAATGGTAGTAGCCCTTCACCGGAACCCCGGCATCCATAGCCCGTTCCATCTCCAGGAGATACCGGCGGGTATAGTCAATGCGATCCGGATCATGCACCTTTCCATCCAGATATACCCGATCATTACAGGCGCAGCCGTTTTCTGTAATGTAGAGAGGAAGTCCGTACCGCTGATAGAGAAATTCCAGTCCGTAACCCATGGCCTTCGGAGAGATGTTCCAGCGCATGGCGGTTTTGGGGGAACCAATCGGGCGTTTCACAGGGTTCCCGGAGCAGTCCACCGGGAATCCGTTGTACAGGTTCACACCCAGAAAGTCAAGAGGCTGGGCAATGGTTTCCATATCCTCCGGCGGCACCGTCTCCAGAAACGCTTCCGCCCACTGGGGTAGGTTCCCCTGAGGATAGTGTCCCAGAATCATGGGGTCTAAGTACCAGTGGTGGGAAAAACCCCATTGATCGTCCGTCCGGAAATTGGCCTCATAGGCGGCTTTCCGATTCTCCTCGGTATTTTCCACAGGATAGCGAATATCTCCCGTGGAGGCAATGCCCACTTGACAGCCGGAATCCACCGCCCGGATTGCCTGCACGGCCCTGCCGTGGGCCAGCAGCAGATTGTGAGCCACCGCCGTCTGGGTTTCAAAGTCTGTCCGAAATCCAGGGGCGTGCTCCCCCTTTCCATAACCCAGACGGGTAATGCATTGGGGTTCATTGAGGGTGATGAACTTCCTGACCCTGTCATGCAGGCGCTGGACGGCTGCTTGTGCATACTCCCCGAAGGCAGAGGCCACATCCGGGTGGAGCCAGCCGCCCTTCTGATGGAGCGCCAGAGGCAGATCCCAGTGATACAGGGTCACACATGGCTCAATGCCCGCTTCCAGCAGCGCGTCTACCAGACGGTCATAGAAGTCCAGCCCTGCCTCGTTTACCCTTCCTGTTCCCTCCGGCAAAATTCTGGGCCAGCTCAGGGAAAAACGGTAGGAATGGATGCCCAATTCCTTCATGAGACGAACATCCTCCGGGTATCGGTGGTAGTGGTCGCAGGCCACATCGCCGTTTTCTCCCCCCCGAATCTTCCCTTCCTGGCGACAGTAGGCGTCCCAGATGCTCATACCCCGGCCATCTTCCTGATAAGCCCCTTCAATCTGGTATGCGGAGGTAGCCACGCCCCAGGTAAAATTCTTTGGTATCATGTTGCATTTCTCCTTTTAGACAGAGCCGATCCTCGCCGGCATCGGCTCTGAAGTCGTTAAATCGTGCCAATTCGGGTGCACCGCACCTGTAAATTGCCGCTGAGGTAAGCCATGTTGCCCTTGGTCCAGGCATTGACGAAGTTGCTGAAATTCAGCCCGTTCTCGGGCATGGACAGGGCATTGCCCATGAGCAGCTCCTCATGTCCCTTGAAAGCACCGAACATCACGGTGACCAGAGGCATGATCTGGGATTCATCTCAGGCGTAAACGGGGGGATATATGCGTTCCCAAAAACGCGCTTGTTTCATCCATCAAACGGATGCTCTTTCCGATTCCCTGAAGACGGAAATATGCTGCCGGGCAAGCTGAATGAGTTTTCTCAGCACATCATCGCCGGGATACGGCTTATAGAACATTCCGAAGGATATTTCCGGTGCGTCCGTCAATGGCAGGACGGTCAGCCGGGCATCCCGGGGCACCAGAAATTCCGGAATCACCGCCGCGCCGAAGCCTGCCCGCATCAGGACGATGGCCGCCTCCACAGAGGCGCAGAAGCGAACATCTACCGGGCTTTTCCCCGCCGCAAGCTCCCACTGAAGTTTGGCGGCATCCGGAATCAGGTTGATCTGGTTGCAGAAAATGAGAGGCTGCTCCTTCAGATCCGTTGTGGAAACGCTTTCCCGCTGTGCCAGCGGATTGCCGCTGTCGCAGGCGCAGACGATGGGGCTTTTCAGCAATTCCGTGTAGGTCAGTCTGCTGTGTTCCTTTTTTTCGACATAGATGTCGAAAATCACATCTACCGTCCCGTTTTCCAAAAGGGCATACAGCTGCTCAAGGGGTACCACCACAAGGTGTGGGTGGAGATTCGGGTAAATCGCGCCCAGGGCCTTCAGGCTGTCAGAAAGCAGAGTCAACTGCGTATAGCTGCCGCACCCGATGGCCAGCTTCTCAACGGAACGCTCCTCCGGGTTTTGGAAGCGCAGCTTCGCCTGGGCAGCGATGGCAACCATGCTCTGGGCATCGGAAAGAAAGGACAGCCCCTCCGGCGTGATCTCCACCAGACGGGTCGTCCGCCGGAAGAGCTGCACATTTAACTCCGTTTCCAGCGACTTGATCTGGTGGGTAATGGCAGGCTGGGAAATATTCATTTTTTCCGCGGCTTTGGCAAAGCTCAGCGTGTTAGCGACTGCCAGAAAGCAACTCAGCTGAAAGATGTTCATAGTGTGTGCCCCTCCCATTTAGAATGATGATAGCACAGGCAGGAAGAAAAAACAATCCATATGTGTTTAATAAATATTATTTATAAGAACTAAAAAAGTTCTATTATGAATTTAGCACTCGGTCCTTGACAGTGCTAAAAACGGTGGTATAATACGGATACACAAATTCACCGGGGCTGATACCCCAATGCTGAAAGGAGCAATTTTTATGTATACCACCTACACCTTTGCGAGAAACCTGTTTGACGAGATTGCCGATTCCGCTTTCGGCAACCACAATACCACGGGCCTTATGAATACGGACATCCGCGAGACCGAGAAGGGCTTCGAGATGGCGATTGATCTGCCCGGCGTTGAGAAGGAGAACGTGAACGCGGAGCTGAAGGACGGCTACCTGTACATCAGCGCCTCCATCAGCCGCTCCAATGACCCGGAGGAGGGCAAGTCCAGGTATCTGCGCCGGGAACGCTTCGTCGGTTCCATGCGCCGTACCTTCTATGTAGGCGACAAGGTCACTCAGGAGGACATCCACGCCCGATTCCACAACGGCGTTCTGTGCATCTTCATTCCCAAGAAGCAGCAGCCGGTGCTGCAGGAGAAGAACCTGATTGCCATTGAGGATTGATCCGCCGTTCAGATAAAGCCAACCCATTCGATACCTCCTAAATGGCCTGCTTTCACCCCTTTTTTGGCAGGTTTCCACATCCCCGGCGGGTAAGCCCAATCCCGCCGGGGATTTTCTGCATTGACAGAAACAGACCGTCCCCATTTGGAGACAGTCTGAGGCGGCGGAAGGATAATCCTTCCGCCGCCCTGTTATGTTTCGGTACGTTTTTTATTTCAGCAGCGCCAGACGGCCGGGATCGTTGGCAAAGACTTCCTTAGCATTGTCCTTGGTGACCACGACGGGGGGCAGCTCGTAGACGAGAACATCGATCTTGCCGTTGTTCACCTGCACATCGGTAGCGGGCATGCCGTTGCCTGCCTGCAGGGACTTGATGATCTCGATGGTCTGAGCAACCAGAGCATCGGTGGGCTTTGCAATGGTGGAGTACTGACGACCGGACCAGACCCACTCAACGGACTCGTTCTCAGCGTCCAGACCGGAGATAGCAGGAATCTTCTGACCTGCCTGCTCGCAGGAGGTGATGATCGCACGGGCGATGCCGTCGTTGGGAGACAGGACACCGTGGATTTCCTTGTCAGAGTAGAAGCCGGACAGCAGGGAGTCCATTCTTGCCTGGGCCTTGGAGTTGTCCCAGTCCATGGTAGCGCACTGGGTGAAGTCAGTCTGGCCGGAAACAACGGTCAGCGTGCCGTCGTCGATCAGGGGCTGCAGAACGCTCATTGCGCCCTTGAAGAAGTTGGGAGCATTGGGGTCAGCGGGGCCGCCGCCAAACAGCTCGATGTTCCAGGGGCCTTCGCCCTTCATTTCCTTCAGACCATCCAGCAGAGCCTGAGCCTGCAGCTCACCGGTCTTGACGCTGCCGAACTGAACAACACCGTCAACGCCGGTGGTATTCTCCAGGAGGCGGTCATAACCAATGACGTAAACGCCGGCAGCCTTGGCTTCTTCCAGGACAGCGCCCAGCTGGATGCCGTCGATGGGGCCAACAACGATCACCTTGGCGCCGTTCTGGATCATGGATTCGATCTGCTGCTGCTGCGTAGGAACCTTATTGTCAGCAGCCTGGATGATGGGCTTGAAGCCGGCAGCTTCCAGCTCAGTCTTGAACATTTCTTCGGCTTCTTTCCAGTTCTGGGTGCCCAGCCAAGGCAGGGAGACGCCGATGGTGGCGCCGGCCTCAAAGCCGCCGGCTGCAGCGGGAGCCTCAGTGCTGCTGTTGGCCTCAGCGGGCTTTGCAGCGGGGGTAGTGGCTGCGGGAGCAGGTTCGGTACGGCCGCCGCCGCAGGCAGTCATGGACAGGACCATAACCAGAGCCAAGAGCAATGCGAACAGTTTTTTCATTGTTTTTTCCTCCTACTATTGTGTATTTGCTTCTTATTAAGGCCCGGCTGTCAAAAATCCCTCAGAATTATTTGTCAGCAGGGGAACCTTCTTTGTTTTCTCTGTGGAACAGGCGCTTTGTAATGGAAACATGACCGGGACGCTTGTTGTAAACGTCGAAGGCAACGGCTGCCATCAGAACCAGGCCCTTGATGACCTGGGTCTTGTCGGCGCCGACACCCAACAGCATCAGGCCGGAGTTCAGAACTGCCATCATCCTCCGTTATAGCACGCCATAGGACCGTGCAGTTCAACCTGTCCGGCAACCAGATTGACGCCCCCCGGCGGACGGGCGGAGCACAGGATAATGGGAACGCCCCGTCCGTGCAGGTATTTCAGGCGATTGCGGGTGCAAGGCATGACCTGGTGTCGGGAGTCCAGCAGGGTTCCGTCTATGTCCAGGAAAACGATAGAATACGTACGCATCCGATTGCACCGCCTCCCCCTTCTATTCCCTCTGTCGCTTACAAATATCTGTCTATATGATACAAAAAATACGAATTTCATACAGTGCCATTTGTCATAATTTACAGATTACATTTGTCATGTTTTTCCCAATTTTTCCAATTGGCTATCGAATTTAGCAAATCCACACCCATGATTTTGTGTAAAACGCGGAGCAAGGGCCTGCCCGGAAAACCCAGGCAGACCCTTGCTCTGCAAAAAACGCTATGATTTGTTCAGAAAAATATTGATTTCACTCTGCGCAATGAGCATCCCGCTCTGCCCAAGCTGATTGCCGGCAGCCTCCTGTATCGCGCTCTCCACCATATTATCGCCTGGCCGTACGCATCGAATCTGGGTGCAACCACGGCGTTGCTCATAATACGGTGAATCATATCGGGGGAGAAGCCGATTCCTTCGGGGATGTCATGGTGAATCTGGAGCAGTAGTTCAGGATCCTCCGCAACAGCGGGGAGTGGAGAAATGCCATGAGAATGGGTGTAAAGCTCCCGCTGCACATTCTCGTCTATGGACAATAGTTTACATAATTCCCAAGCAAGCTCCTCATGGCGGGTACGGGAGCTGATTCCCAGCATCATGGTGTGAAGCTCAGAAATATTGGAGCCGGAAGGGCCCGCGGGCATACTGACACAGTCCCACTGAAAAGCGGAGTATTTCTTTACCCGCCAGGGGTAGGGCTGATAGGCCCGGTACTCCGAGTAAAGGAGGGGGCGGAAGGCTACCCTGCCCACATCAAAGTCTCGGACGGTAACGCTGTAACCGCCATTCAGCTCCCCCAGCCGCTTGGTAAACTGAATGGCCTGCAGGACATTCTCCTCAGCCAGATAGCAGCTTCGCCCGTCTTCAGAAAACAATGACGCACCGTTGGAATACATAGCATCCAGCCAGGAGTAGCCATACACGCCATACTGGTGCTGATCCACATTGGTGATCTGTGCGCAGATGTTGTAAAAATCTTCCCATGTCCAGCTGTTGCTCGGCATATCGATACCGTTGGCTTCCAACAGCGTCTTATTGACGAACATGATGGTGGGAACGCTCTCGTGGGGCAGGGCATACTGGCGGCCTTCGGACTGCCCGGAGCGCAGACAGGGCTCATAATAGGCGGATGTGTCAAACGCCGGATCTCCGGCAATCCGTTCATCCAATTGTGCCAATGCCCCGGAAGATACCAAAAGATTAAAATCCTCAGGGAGTACAAAGTACAAATCCGGCTCTGTCCCCTTCATAATTTGCTCTGCCAGCCACTCGCTGTAATCATTGGCGGGAATGCCGCTGACGTACTCAACTTTCACTCCGGGGTGCGATTCTTCAAATAGGGTGATAACATCGTCCAGAATTTGGTAGCAATTTCCATTGGGAGTATTCCAGTAGCTTCCCGAATACACACCGATGGTGAGTACTGTTTCCTTCTTTCCAACACACCCTGCCAGGCAAAGGCACAGCATCAGGGCCAGCAGTGCCGCCGCAATCCGTTTTACAAACCATTTTTTCATAGCGGACGATTCACCGCCCCGGTTTGTACGGCCCAGATTGCCAACTGTGTGCGGTCCCGCAGACCCAGCTTAAACAGGATGTTGCTGATGGAGTTGCGAACGGTTCCCTCGGATAGGGAAAGCTCCTGAGCAATCTCCTTGTTGGACATCCCGCTCCCCACGGTCTGGATGATCTGCCACTCGCTCCTGCTGATATCTTTGACGGCTTCTTTGTCCACCTGGAGCCGGGAGGAGCCCTGCGCCATGTGTGAAAACTGGTGGATCACCTTTGTGGCCACAGTGGGGGTAATAATCGCGCCGTCCTCATAGGCAATGCGGATGCTCTCGGACAATTTGGCGATGCTGCTTCCTTTCAGAAGATAGCCGCTTGCTCCATTTTTCAGCGCCCCAAATATGTATTCGTCGTCATCAAAGGTGGTAAGCACAATGATCTTGACATCAGGCCACCGTTTTTTGAACAACCTGGTTCCCTCCACGCCGTCCATGCCGGGCATACGGATATCCATCAGAACCACATCCGGGCGCTCCTGCTCCGCGCTTCTCAGCGCTTGGGACACGCCGGATACTGCTTCAGTCACATGGATACTCTCACTGACACTCAGAACCACCTTTAGGCTCTCGCGAAATAACTCCTGGTCGTCTACAATCAAAACCTTAATCACAGATTACTCCCCCTTTCTGTTTCTGATGGGCAGGCCCACAGTAATGAAAAAGCCCGTGTACCCATCTTGTGCACCCGAATCCAGATTCCCATAGGACAGGGTGCCGCCCAGCATATCCAGCCGTTCCCGCATGTGGCGCAGCCCAAAGCCTTCCTCCAGCTTTGCACAGCCAGTGCCGTTGTCCTGAACACTGACAGTAACCAAGTCTCCGGTGCGAGTGACCCGGATGGAAATGCGGTCAGCCCTGCCATGACGGACAGCGTTGGTCAGTCCCTCCTGAACAACCCGGTACAGCGCGTCCTCTTCGTCCGCATCCAGATTCAGCTCACCCGCCTCCTGGTAATAGGCAATCTGGGCGGATGTGGTGAGACGGAAATTCTCAACCAGCCCCTCCAGCGCCTGAGCCAGGGAGGAATGCTCCAATGCGTCAGGCCGCAGAGCCTTGATGGATCGGCGCACGTCTGTCAGTCCGTCACGAGCGGATTGGGCAACCACCTGTATCCGTTTCTTGGATTCCTCCGGCGCAACATCAAACAGCGCCAGTCCCGCGTCCGCTCCCATGATGATGCCGGTAAGGGTGTGCCCCAGGGTATCGTGAATCTCCCGGGCCAGCCGGTTGCGTTCCCGCATCTGCGTCATGCGCTCCATGTTTACAGCATAGTCCCGAAGCTGGTCGTTGGCCTGATTCAGCTGTTCATTCAGCTTGCGAATGCGGGCATTTTCTTCTTTCTGGCCGGTAAACAGCAAAATCATATACAGAACAAACAGAAGAATGTTCAGGCAGACCATCAGGCTTTCCAAGCTGGTAAAGCAGCTCTGGGTCATCGGGTTGTAGTAGCTGAGATAGGCGCTGAACGCGATACACCTCGTGAATTGTTCAACGATCTCGTATCGGCCAAAGGCAAACATCAGGCTGAGTATTACAATAAAAAACAGCCGCATTCGATTGCTGCGCATATAGTGGACCAGGTCGGCAAGTACAAGCAGGGCCACACCGCTGTAATAGAAATTCAAAGAGACGATGATTCCCGCGCACAGGGCCATTTCCGTGACGCAAATGACGACCCGCAGAGGAAAATGCTCAATGGGGCGGAAAATCTTGAAAAAGCTTACCGTACACAGCAAAGCAAATAAACTGAGCGTTTGAACCGGCATTTGCCAGGGATATCGGGGTATCTGCCGTACAGAGGTCAAAAAATCATGGGCGCCCAAAGTGTCACATATCCGGAAAGTGGTGGTCACACAGATCAGCGAGTAAAAGGCGAGGATAGAAAAATTCAATGCAAACATCGCCTTTGCGATGCCCGTCAGATTTCGTTCCGTTTTCATTACTGCCACCCATCGATTCCATATTGGTTCACGTTTTCCGCTGTCAGCAGCTCCACCGGGACAATGACCTCACTGCGTTCACAGCCGCCGTCTATGGCGGCATAGGCCTGATTCACCGCTTCCTCGGCAACCTTGGAGGGAAACTGAGCGCAGGTAGCCGTGAGGAAGCCGCTGCT
The DNA here is from genome assembly GCA_022786965.1 of Clostridiales bacterium. GTDB lineage: Bacteria > Bacillota > Clostridia > Oscillospirales > Oscillospiraceae > Faecousia. The sequence continues at coordinate 3,581 of JALFXH010000067.1, read as the reverse complement.
GACCATGGCCTTCCCCTCAGGGGAACCGTCCACGCTGTACACCAGGAACCGATCCGACAGGCCTGCTCCCTGAATCGCTGCCAGTCCGCCGAAGACGCTGGGGTCATTGAGCGCCATCAGGACATCGGCATCCGGATATTGCCGCAGCAGCTGCTCCATGACCGGCATAGCGTTTTCGATTTGTCCATCCGATTCACCGGAACCCAGAATTTCAAAGCCCTCATGCCCGGCAATGGTGTCCTTGAAGCCCTGGATTCGGTCCGCGCCGGAGCGGGCGGTGATGTGTTCCAGCAGGAGAATTTTTGCACTGTCCCGGACAGACAGCAGGTGCTGGGCACACAGCACCCCCGCCTGGTAGTTATCCGACAAAACCGAGCAGGCCGCCAGCTCGGAGTCCTGTATCGGGGCATCCACCACGATCACCGGCACGTCTGCGGCAGCGGCAATCTGGACGCCGCCCTTCGAGGTATCCCACTCTACCGGCGTCATGAAAATGGCGCAGACACCCGCACCCACCAATTCCTGAATCTCCTGGTTCTGCCGTTCCTGATCCATAGCGGCATCCCGGGTGAGCAGGACATCTCCACGAATCTCGAGAAACGCCCGGATCTGTGTATCCAGTACTTGGAAGTATGGATTGTTCATCGTCATATAGGTTGCGCCAAACACCCGCTGATTTCCCGTCCGGCTGGCCGATAAATCATTGGGGCTCCAGAACAACAGGTAAATCGTGATCAGCAGCGGGGTGACAACCATGGCAACGGCCGCTATAGAGGCGAATCTTCTGCGAATGTGATTCATACCGGCTTCCTCTTTCGTTTATGCTCGCACAGTGGTTTTCCTTCATTATACGGGTCGCCGCTTCTCTTGTCAATCCGCGGGATGCGCTCCGCCCTATGTCAAAAAAGTAGAAAAATGCCCGGAAATTCGGATGAATCTCCGGGTATCTTCCTTACATGGCTTTCAAAACCACTTCTTTAGCGGGGATGCTGGGGATACCGCCGGAGGCTTCCGTAGACAGGCTGGCCGCGGCGGCGGCAAAGCTGCCGATGTAGGCAAGATCCGCTTCTGTCAATGCGTCAATGGGCTTCTCCAGCTCCAGCAGCCGGGATACGGCGCTGCCGCCGAAAATATCTCCCGCGCCGGTGGTATCGATGGGATGCACCTTGGGACAGGCAGCACGGAAAGAGGTGTGCTTCGTTTTCAGCAGACAGCCATCGGGGCCCAGGGTCACCATGGCAAGAGACACGTCGAACTCCTTCAGGAGCTTCTCTGCGCCCTCCTCCGGGGTGCAGTTCCACAGGAATTCCACCTCGTTGTCGCTGATTTTTACCACATCCGCCTGCCGGAGACTCCACAGCATCTGCTCCTTTGCCGCGTCCTCGCTGGGCCACAGGGGCTTGCGCAGGTTCGGGTCGCAAGTGATAAGCTTGCCCTTTTCCTTTGCATAAGCAACCGCTTTCCGAGTCGCGGTGCGCACAGGTTCATCCGTCAGACTCAGGGTGCCGAAATGGAACACCCTGGCATCATCGATGAGAGATTTGTCAATCTCCTCCCAGGTAAGCTGGGTATCCGCGCCGGGTTTCCGGGCGAAGGAGAAGGAGCGGTCGCCGTTTTCATCAAAGGTCACGAAGGCCAGGGTGGTAAATACGGAATCGTCCGCCACAATGCCCTTTGTCTCGATGCCCGCACCATTCAGCGTACCCAGCAGCAGATGACCGAAGGTGTCGTTACCCACCTTTCCCAGAAAAGCGGTTTTCTTACCGTAGGCATTCAGCGCTGCCAGAAAATTGCCGGGGGCGCCGCCGGGATTGGCGGCCATGGTGGGATAGCCTGCCGAGTCCGTGGATTTGGCCGCAAAATCAATGAGCAGTTCGCCCAAGGCTACTACATCAATCATGTTGAACCCTCCTTAATCCTTTGCGGCGGGGTACTCGTTGCACAGCAGCCGGTAGGGAGCCTCGTCCTCTTCGATGGCGGGGAAGCGGCCCATGGGAGGATTGAAGCGGTTATCGTTTGCATCATCGTTGCACTGGCTGACCTCGCCCAGCAGCACGTCGCCGGTGCCCGGCTCCACCTCGAAGTCGTGGTACAGGCGCTGCTGGATGTAAATGGACTCGCCGGGGATCAGGCGGATCTGAGCTCCGGCGGGAACGGTGTAGGTGCGGCCATCGGTATGTACCGTCACATCGCTTTCGTAATCGATGGACTCGTCGGGATGGGAGTTGTAAACCCGAATCAGCACATTTCCGCCGCCCCGGTTGATGATATCCTCGGTTTTATACCAGTGGAAGTGGTTGGGGGAATACTGGCCCTCCTTCAGGTACAGCAGCTTCTCGGCGTAGACCTTGGGATACTTGCCGCGCATGGTCTGGCTGCCGTTGCGGATGGTGATGAGGGAAAACCCCATCTTATCGAAGTCTCCCTTGCCGTAGTCGGTAATATCCCAGCCCAGGCAGCAGTCCCGGACCTCGTCATACTCGTGGCCCTTGGTTTTCCATTCCTCCGGGGTAAAGTGGCAGAAAGGCGGCAGGTAGCAGTGGTATTTTTCGCACATGGCTTCCAGCTCACGAAGAGCCTTGTTGATTTCGGAACGCTTCATTCGTATCTCTCCTTTACATAAGATGCGCAGTATCTGCGCATAGATCGGAAATTTTCACAGATTCTTTGCGTAGATGATCAGCATTACTGTACCATTCTTCTATAATTTTGTCAATCGGATTAACATTAATAACTTCATATTTGCTGAGATAATCCCGTTTTCCAGCAGTCCATACAATTTTGAAAAGTACTTTTAGTACGATATGACCACAGGAAACCTCAGCTGATTGAGATGGTGCCGCAACCAAAAGGCTGCACTCCAATAATAGCAAAAGCCTCAACTCCATTTTCCGGGGTTGAGGCATTGCTTGTTCATAATCAATTCTCCTATAATAAGAACCGTCTGAATTCCGGAAGAACTCAGACGGTCTGTTTTTGAACACCGCCCTTTGCTTGCCGCCCGATACAAATTTGCATTCATTGGCGTAAGCGTGGCGTAACATGGTGTTGTTTAGGATTTTTGAGCAAGCAAACTTGCAACTTTTTAGTACATTTTGCGCCGGCGGGAATGCGGTTGTCCAGCATCAGCAGATGCTGCTTTCCAGAACCGCATTCATGTCGTTGATCCGCATATCCGCAATCCGATCAACGAAGATTTCAATGTCCACCAGAAAGCGCCGGAAATCTTTGTGCAAAGCCATCTCAGGCAACAGCCGTTGTTGAGTTTCCCACTTTTCAGAAGATGCTCAGCAAGCGGAAGTAATCCACGCTACTTTTCCCTCTACTATCGTTATGTTAGAAAACGAGAAATCCACCCCAATCCCGGGATGATTCAAAAAGCAATCCGGGATAAAACAAAACCGCCGTACTCCCATCGGGGAAAGCGATGGAAATTCGACGGTTAGAGCTGTGAAAGGGCGGCGTGTTTTACAACGGCTTTAGCTTTTCAAGTTTGTAGGTATTACAATGATGTGTGACAGATAGAAAAAAAGAATAGCGAATAGGGCTGGCATGTGCTAAGGTTGAGTTGTCCAGACAAA
>JALFXH010000043.1 GCA_022786965.1 Clostridiales bacterium | reverse complement strand
ACAGTTGATAGTTGACAGTTGACAGTGAATGTGTCCCTGCGGGACTTATTTAAGAAGCAACTTGTCCAGGCTTCGACCATAACTGTCAACTGTTCACTGTCAATTGTCAACTAAAATTTACTCCCACGTTGCCCAAATTTCGGGACAATACCCCACGGTGGCCTGCTTGCCGTTTCGCACCACCGGGGTCTTCATGAGAGTGGGATCGTCAAAGACCTTATCCTCCTTGGCGGTTTTGTCCTCCATGTAGCGCATGAGGGTTACCTCCGGGGACTTGCTGTCCCAGTCGATGAGGTTGTCGATACCGCCCACCGCCCGAAGAACACTGTCAAACTCTCTGCCGGACATCCCGTACTTTTTCAGGTCGATGGACTGGAAAGAAATTCTGCGTTCCTTGAAATACCGCTCCGCTTTTTTCGTGTCAAAGCACTTGTTTTTTCCGAAAATCTGAATATTCAATACACTACCTCCTCAAGGCACAGCCCCTGAGCCGGGGCGAGAAACCCAGCCTGCTCCCGCTTTCCGCCAAACAGGTCCGGGATATCTTCGGGTCTTCGCTGTCCCCTGCCCACCTCGATGAGCGTGCCTGCCATAATCCGTACCATATTATATAGGAATCCGTTTCCGGTGAACCGAAGCTGGATTTCCTCTCCCCGTCGGGAGATTTCGATGGCGTACAGCTCCCGCACAGTGGATTTTTTCATTTTGTTGTTGCCGCAGAAGGCGGAAAAATCATGCTTTCCCAGCAAAAGCCCCGCCGCCTGTTTCATGGCTTCCATGTCCAGCTTCTCCGACATGACGGCAACAAACCGCCGCTCAAACACGCAGGGGGCGTCGCTGTTCCAAATCCGGTAGCAGTAGGTTTTCTCCCGGGCGTTCAGCCGGGCGTGGAACCGGGGAGAAACTTCCTTGCAGGAGTATATGCCGATGTCCTCCGGCAAATACCGCCGCAGATTTTGGAGGATTTCCTCCGGGGGCATGGCGCTTTCGCAATGGAAGTTCGCCACCTGTCCTCTGGCGTGGACCCCCGCGTCGGTGCGTCCGCTGCCGGAAACCTCGATGGGTTCTCCCAGAATCCGGCTCAGCGCCGTTTCCAGCTTGCCCTGAATGGTGTCCTCCCTGTTAGGCAGTCGCTGCCAGCCCCGATACCGGGTGCCGTCATAGCAAAGATCAAGCCGCAGATTCCGCATATTCCTCCAGTTCCTCTCTGGCTTCCCGTTCGCTGTCCGCGGAGAACAGGAAATTGCCCTGATAATCGTACACCTGAATGTGTCCGTGAACGTTACGCATCTGATACATAGCCATCAACCTTTCGTCTTGGATTGTGGCTTAAGTATACCGTACATTAAGTCCAATAAAACGGACTTATTTGAAAATTTTCGTGAAAAATGGCTGGACAGCGCAATTTTTCCGTGCTAGAATACAGCAGCTATGAAAGGAGGCGTACCCTATGCCGTCTCAAACTGCCAACGCAATCACCGAAGGGGTGATCTGGAAGCAGCTTTTGCGCTTTTTCTTCCCCATCCTGCTGGGAACCTTCTTCCAGCAGCTTTACAATACCGTGGACACAATTATCGTGGGCCGGTTCGTAGGCACCCAGGCCCTTGCCGCCGTGGGCTCCACCGCCGCGCTGGTGAATCTGCTGAACGGCTTCTTCATCGGCCTCAGCTCCGGCGCCACGGTGCTGCTGTCTCAGTTCTATGGCGCGGGAGACCGGCGCAGAACTCAGGATGCTCTGCATACCGGCATGACCCTGTCCCTGATTCTGGGACTGATTATCACCGCCCTGGGCGTATTCGCCGCGCCCCGGATTCTGGTAAACATGGGCACCCCGGACAGTTGCCTTTCCGATGCCCAGACCTATATCCGGCTGTATTTCGCCGGGGCCCTGGCCTCCATGCTGTATAACATGGGCTCCGGAATCCTGAGGGCCATGGGAGATTCCCGGCGGCCTCTCATCTTCCTGGCAATCGCCTGCATTGTCAACATTTTTATGGACCTTCTGTGCGTGGTCGTTCTGAAAATGGGGGTGGCCGGCGCGGCCATTGCCACCGTGACCTCCCAGATCATCAGCGCGGCGCTGGTGGTGCTGGTACTGCGCAGGCTTCCGAAGGATATCCGTCTGGAGATGCGGAAGCTGGGGCTGGAAGGGTATCTTTTAAAGCGGATTTTGTACGTTGGTATCCCCGCCGGGCTGCAATTCGTCACCTTTGACCTGGCCAACGTCCTCATTCAGTCGGGCATCAATTCCTTTGGCGACGTGACCATCGCGGCCTGGACGGCCTATGTAAAGACCGACGCCCTGACCTGGCAGATTTCCGGCGCCTTCGGTGTTTCCATCACCACCTTCGTGGGCCAGAACTTCGGCGCTCAGAAATACGGGCGCATCCGGCAGAGCGTCCGGGTATGTCTCGGCATGAGCGTGGCGCTGGTGGGCTGCTTAAGCGCACTGGTCATGACCTTCCGAACCCTGATTCTCGGCATCTATACCACCGACCCGGCGGTCATCCGGGCGGGGGCCTATATCATGGCTCTGATTGTTCCCTTCAACGCGGTGTTCATGCCCGTGGAGGTGTTCGGCGGAGCCATGCGGGGCACGGGCTACTCCATTGTGCCCACGGCTATCACCTGCACCTGCGTGTGCGTTTTCCGGGTGATCTGGATTTTCACCGTAGTCCGCCGGTTCCACCGGGTGGAGCTGCTGGCGGCGGCCTACCCCATCAGCTGGACCCTCTGCGCCATCGTGTTCCTCATTACCTATTTAAGAGGAAACTGGCTGAAAAAGCGCATCGAGCAGATCGGGTTGGAGACGGAAGGGAGATGAGGCTGTCCTGTAGGGCGGAGTCACGACTCCGCCGACGCACTGATTCCTTTGCATGGCTATGTCCGGCCAGAAAACTGTAAGCGTCGTTTTCTGCCCGGACGAATAACCAACCGGGTCGGCGGGGTCATAACCCCGCCCTACGATTTTTCCCTAAGCCCGCTCCCAAATCCACTGGGCCACATCCTCATAGACTTCTTCCCGATTGATCTCATTGAGAATCTCGTGGCGGCACAGGGGGTAAATCCGTGTGGAGACGTTTTTCATCCCCGCCTTTTGGAAGGCCTCCGCCGCTTTGCGCACGCCCTTGCCATAATTGCCCACGGGGTCGTCGCCGCCGGCAATGAAGAACACCGGCAGGTCTTTGTTCATGGCAGCCAGGCTCTCAGGCTTCTCAATGTAGGAAATGCCGATCATCAGCTCTCGCAGCAGGCCTGCCGAGGCGGTAAAGCCGCACATGGGATGGGCAATGTAGGCGTCCACCTGCTTTGCATCCCGGGTCAGCCAGTCAAATTCCGTCCGGGGATGCTCCACCCGCTTATTGTAGCTGCCGAACACCAGATTCTGCAAAAATTCGCTGGGCTTTTCTTCCCCTTTTTTCTTGCAGACCTGATCGATGAGGGCAATCACCGGGGGCAGAAGGGCTGCGGGCTGCCAGCCTGTGCCGCAGATAATGGCGGCGGAAATGCCGCTGTCCGGATACTTGCACAGGATGGTCCGGGCCATGAAGGAGCCCATGGAGTGGCCGAAAAGAATGTAGGGAATGTCGGGATAGCTTGCCCGGGCCCCCCGAAGAAGGGTCATAGTGTCCTCCACGGCGGTAAACCAGCCCCCGTGGAAAAAGCCCTGAACCCCCTCACCGTTTACCGACTGGCCGTGGCCCATGTGGTCTTCCGCCACAACCATGATACCCTGCCTGTTCAGAAAATTCGCGAAATCATCATACCGTTCGATATATTCCGCAATGCCGTGGACAATCTGCACCACGGCTTTTGTTTCGCCCTGGGGAATCCAGCGGCAGCCGTGGATTTTCCCCGCGCCTTTAGAATCATACCAAAAATCTTCCCGCATACCGTTTACCACCTCATAATCCGCATTCCGTATGGCCTTCTCGGCGATGACAAGGCCGACGCTTCCCTTCATTGTGACCTTGAAACGTCTTCCGCATTGGGAGTTTTCTCCATTCGGGCCGAACCGGATGCTGTAAACATTAGCTTCACAAGGCAACCGCCTCGTCTCTATTATGGCCCAAATCGGCGGGAAAAGCAATAGGAAAGTGGAGAGAAGGTATCCGCTTTGCGGATGAATTGAATGATCGCCGAAGGCGACACCATCACTCCACTCTTCACTCTTAACCGCACTGTTCACAATTTATTAACATTTTCCCCCGCTCTGTATGGTAGTATTTTACCATCTGTGCGGAAACGCGCAAGTACGCACTGTTTTATGTGATACTACCCAAAAAGATACTGCGTTAGGAGGCAGAGCATGGAAAATTCAGCACCCCATCCCGTGGAAACAACGCTGGAACTCATCGGCGGCAAGTACAAAGCCCTGATTCTGTGGCATCTGTCCGCGGGAAAACTGCGATTTTCCGAGCTGCGCAGGTGCATCAGCAGTGCCACCCCAAAAATGCTGACCCAGCAGCTTCGGGAGCTGGAAAGCAGCCACTTGGTGCACCGGGAGGTCTACCCTGTCATCCCACCGAAGGTCGAATACTCCCTCACCGAAACCGGCAGGAGCCTGATGCCTGTGCTGGTGGCCATCCGGGACTGGGGCACGGAGTATCTGAGAAAAAGCAATCAGGAACCCAACTGCTTCATGATGGGCACTGAGCCGGCGGCGCGGTAAAGATACTCCGCCCTACAATTCTGAATCGTAAGGAAAGGAACGAAACCATGAGCAAAATCAAGATTTCTACGGATTCCACCTCTGATATCCCTGCCTCCTTCCGGGAGGAACTGAACATCAGCGTCCTGCCCCTGACCATTCTCCATGAGGGGAAGGAATACCGGGACGGCGTGGACATCACCCCCACCGAATTCTACAAAATTCTGGACGAAGCCACTGTGCTGCCCACCTCCTCTCAGGTTCAGGCCACGGAGTACCTGAGCCTGTACCAGCAGGTCTCGGAGGAGGGCTACACCGACCTGATCCATGTGTCCATCAACGCCAAGGGCTCCGGCACCTATCAGGCCGCCGTTATGAGCCGGGATATGTTCTTTGAGGAGCACCCCGAGGTGAAGCTCAACATCCATATCATCGACTCCCGCACCTACTCCATGGCCTACGGCATGGCGGTGGTGGAAGCGGCGCGGATGGCAAAAGAGGGCGCTTCCGTGGAGGAAATCACCGCCCACATCCAGGACTGGATTGAAAACACCCGGCCCATGTTCGTGCCCCTGAACCTGAAATGCGTCAAAAAATCCGGCCGCATCTCCCCTGCCGCCGCTTTCGTCGGCGATGCCATCGGCTTAAAACCCCTGATAACCTTCGAAGATGGCGAGGCCAAAATTCTGTCCAAGGTTCGCGGCGAAGCCAAAGCCATCGCGGCTCTGGTGGATATCTGCAAAAAGGAGCGCCGCCCCGGCACCAGCTACTGTCTGGTCTACGGAAACAATCTGCCCGCCTTTGAGGCCCTGAAAAAGGCCTGCGCGGATTTTGACCAGCCCCCCATGGCCGAATACAACGTGGGCTGCATCATCGGCATCAACACCGGCCCGGATATGATCGGCATTCTGTACCGGAGATAACCCGTGAGGCCAGAGCAGGACTGGCCGCCGGGCGTTGTCCCCGGTAACATAAAGGGACGGTTCGCAAACAGCGAACCGTCCTTTGCCATTTCAAATCAGTACGCGATGCCCCAGTAGATCATCTTGTCGGCGGGCTTGCCGCAGCAGGCACAGACCGTGTCCAGCTTCTCCTGGGCGAAGGGGATGCAGCGGGAGGACATACCGGCCTCTTCCTTCATCTTCATCTCGCACTCCAGAGAGCCGCACCACATGGTCTTGATGAAGCCGCCGTTCTTCTCCTGAAGCTCCTTGGCCTCCTCCAGAGAGTGGGCCTCGTAGATGTGCTCCTCCAGATTCTTCTTAGCCTTGGCGTACATACCCTGGTGGACTTTTTCCAGCTGTTCGGCAACAGCAGTCTCCAACTCCTCCAGCTTGACGACCACCTTCTCGCCATCGTTCCGGCGAACCAGCACCACCTGGCCGTTCTCCAGATCCCGGGGGCCGCACTCTACCCGCAGAGGCACGCCCTTCATCTCGTACTCGGCGCACTTCCAGCCCATGGAGTTGTCGGAATCGTCCATCTTCACCCGGTAACCGGCCTCAGCCAGCCGGTCCCGCAGAGCAGTGGCGCCTTCCAGTACGCCGGGCTTATGCTGGGCGATGGGCAGCACCACCACCTGAATGGGGGCAACCTTGGGGGGCAGCACCAGGCCGTTGTTGTCGCCGTGGGTCATAATGATGCCGCCAATCAGACGGGTGGACACGCCCCAGGAGGTTTCGTGGGGAGCGGTACGCTGGTTATTCTTGTCGGTGAACTCGATGCCGAAGGCCTTGGCGAAGCCGTCGCCGAAGTAGTGGGAGGTGCCGGCCTGCAGGGCCTTGCGGTCATGCATCATGCACTCGATGGTGTAGGTGGCCTCGGCGCCGTTGAACTTCTCCTTTTCCGTCTTCTGGCCCCGGGTGACCGGCATGGCCAGCACGTTCTCGCAGAAGTCGGCGTAGACGTTCAGCATGGTCTTGGTAAAGTCCTCGGCCTCCTGGGCGGTGGCGTGGATGGTGTGACCCTCCTGCCACAGGAACTCCCGGTGCCGCAGAAAGGGACGGGAGGTCTTCTCCCAGCGCAGCACGCTGCACCACTGGTTATACTTCATGGGCAGATCCCGGTGGGACTGCAGAACATTTGCGAAGTGCTCGCAGAACAATGTCTCGGAGGTGGGCCGGATGGCGTAGCGCTCCTCCAACTTCTCACCGCCGCCCATGGTGACCCAGGCGCACTCGGGGGCGAAGCCTTCCACATGGTCCTTCTCCTTCTGCAGCAGGCTCTCGGGAATCAGCATGGGCATATAGACGTTCTCCACGCCCACCTTCTTGAATTCCTTGTCCAGAATGTGCTGGATATTCTCCCAGATGGCATAGCCGTAGGGCCGGTATACGAAGATACCCTTAATGGAAGAATAATCGATCAGCTGGGCCTTTTTGCACACGTCGGTAAACCACTGGGCAAAATCGACCTCCGTGTCCGTGATCTGTTCGACCTTTTTCTCTTTCGCCATTTTATTTTCATCCTCTCAGGTTCGAAATATTGTCGTACGGTGTATTTTACCACAATAGAGCAAAAAATGCAATGAAAAAAACAGGGGTTTTGCTGAGTGGACAGTCGAGAGTTGACAGTTGACAGTTATTATATCCCGGCAATCGCGTTTTGCTGATTTCAAATCGTCCCGAAGGGACTCCTTCACTGTCAACTATCCACTATCAACTGTCAACAATCATTCCCCCATTGTAATTCTCCAGATTATTTGTTATAATCCCATTAAAACTACACCTTTCAGGAGACTTTGCCATGAAATCCATCCGTGAAATCTACAAAATCGGCAAGGGGCCGTCCTCTTCCCACACCATGGGCCCCGAACGGGCCGCCCGTCTGTTTCAGAGCCGATACCCGGAAGCCGACCGCTTTCAGGTCACCCTCTACGGCTCTCTGAGTAAAACAGGCGTGGGCCACGGCACAGACCGGGTGCTTCGGGATACCCTGGGCGAAAACCGAACCGAGGTGATTTTCTCTCAGGAAACACTCCTGGGAGCGCATCCGAACACCATGGATTTTTCCGCTTTTCGGAACGGACAGGAGATTGGCCGTCTGCGGGTGGAATCCATCGGCGGCGGGGATATCCGTATCCCGGGGGAGCCGGAAGGCGCCGAAGGCGAGGAAATCTATATCGAGCACTCCTTCGCGGAAATCGCCGATTTCTGCAAGTGGCGCTATATTGACACATTGTCCTCGTATGTGGAGCTGAACGAAGGGGAAGAAATCTGGGACTTCCTGGGTACTGTCTGGCAAACCATGAAACAGTCGATTGAAGAAGGTCTGAGCCGGGACGGCGTGCTGCCCGGGGGACTGAACGTCCAGCGCAAGGCCAAATACCTGTATACCCAGATTCCCGACGACAAAATCCCCGCGCTGAAGGAGTTCCAGCACATCGCCGCCTACGCCTACGCCGTGGCGGAGCAGAACGCGAGCAACGGCACCGTGGTCACCGCCCCCACCTGCGGGGCCTGCGGCGTGGTGCC
>JALFXH010000004.1 GCA_022786965.1 Clostridiales bacterium | reverse complement strand
TTATCCTGGATGGCGCTGTCCGGTGTGGCGGCGTCCATTTGCAGATCAATGAGCTGCTGGACACATTCCCGCAGCCCCACCAGCCCTTTCACACGGGCCTCAGCGGTGGCGTTCAGGTCAGGCCGCACCATACGGCTATTTTCACGGTAGTACACATCACCGTCCACAACGGTGTAGGAGTAGTTTTTCACATTGGGGTCAGCAGGGATAGAAGTGTCGATGGCTTCGCCCTCGCCCAGCTCCGGCAGCTCGGCCTCCTGGTAAGTGCCGCGAATGTACTTCACGGCATCATGCAGCTGATCGGCCAGCTCCAGCCCCTCAATGGGATTCACGGTGTAGTCCATACCATGGGCGGTGCTTTCCGGTTCCTGTCGACCCAGCACCATTTCCGGGTGGTCCAGGAAATAGCGGTTGATGGCAAAGCCGTCCTCGGTCTGCCCGGTCTGAGTCCACTCCGGCACGATGTCCAACGGACGGTCACGCTTTTGCAGGAAGATGATGTCCGAAACGACCTCGGCACCGGCGTTCTTTTTGAAAGTGTCATTGGGCAGACGGATGGCCCCCAGCAGCTCGGCGCGCTGAGCAAGATACCGGCGCACGGTGGAATCTTTGGCGTCCATCGTATAGCGGCTGGTGACAAATGCCACCACGCCACCGGGACGAACCTGATCCAGAGCCTTGGCGAAAAAGTAGTTGTGAATGCTGAAATTCAGCTTGTCATAGACTTTATCCCGAACCTGATACTGGCCAAACGGAACATTGCCCACCGCCAGATCGTAGAAATCCCGCCTGTCGGTGGTCTCAAACCCTGCCACAGTGATGTCGGCCTTGGGATAGAGCTGCTGGGCAATACGCCCGCTGATGGAATCCAGCTCCACGCCGTAAAGACGGCTGTTTTGCATTTCCTCCGGCAGCATACCGAAGAAATTGCCCACACCACAGGACGGCTCCAGGATGTTGCCGGTCTCAAATCCCATACGGCCCACAGCCTCGTAAATCGCTTTGATGACCGTAGGGCTGGTGTAGTGCGCGTTGAGGGTGGAACCTCTGGCAGCGGCATATTCTTCCGGGGTCAGCAGCTCCTTCAGCTGGGCATATTCCTTGCTCCAGCTTTCTTTGTCGGGGTCAAAGGCATCCGCCAACCCGCCCCAGCCCACATACCGGGAAAGGATTTTCTGCTGTTCCGGCGTTGCCTGCCCGGTGGTTTCCTCCAGATGTTTCAGTAGTTTGATTGCTGTGATATTGTCCTGGAACTTGGCTTTCGGGCCGCCTTCGCCCAGGTGATCGTCGGTGATACGGAAATTCTCGGCGGTGCGGCGCAGATTGGCCTTGTATTCCTCATAAGAGGCTTCCTCGGCAGCTTTGACATTGGGGAAGGTCTGCCACTCGCCATTTACCTGAATGGAAACGGGATGTTCGTCCAGCACCTCATCCAGAGTTTTTTCCGGCTCGACAGCAGGCGTGGGCGGTTCTGGTTCCTGCTCCAAATGCTGACGGATCACTGAAATTGGCTCAACCCGGAAGATGGGGAATCCCGCCGCGTTTGCAAAGGTCACATCTTGCAGCTCTACCCGGTCGATATCTGGTTCCAGCTTGCTGACCTGGAAAGTGCGTCCATCCAACGCAAAGGTGGTTTCGCCCGGAATGAGGTTCTGGCGGGCATACTCGGCATCGGAGAGCGGTTCGATTGATTGCTCCTGTTCTTCAGCGGCAATCTGCTCCACATCCGCCATAACACGCTGGATGAACGAGTCATTGTCCAGCTTTTCCTCGTCCACCAGCTCACCATTCACAATGCCGCGCTCTGCCAGCGCCTCCCGGATGGCGATAGGGTCGATGTTGTCAAATCGGTCCTGTTCCGCTTCGGTGTAGAACCGATTCTCCTTGATGAGCTGGGCAATCCGGCGCTGTACCTTGGGCCAGGGCAGCACCGTTCCTTCAGGGCTTTCTGGGCGAACCGAAAACGGAGTCTTGCCGTCGCTGCCGTCAAACTCATGGGCCAGCCATGCGGCGGTGTCTTTTTCCCGCCCATGCTTCTCCATGTAACGGACAACGGCGTGTTTACTTTCGATTTTTCCGTTCCAGTCCTGGATAGCTTTGTCGATGTTATTGTCCGAGAGAGGGCGCAGCAGCTCGTGGAGCTTGGGATAGGTCTCGTCGATGATTTCCCAATGAAGACGCTGACGGAACTCCGGCGTGTCGGAATAGAGGCGGAGCAGCTCCATGTTTCCAGACCCCAGGACAGCACGGCGGATGGCGGCATTACCCTCGATCACGGCATTTTCATAGTCACTGTGACCGCAGGCGTTTCGGTATCTGGTGTCCTGGGTAACAGCCTCCAGCACGATGGGCTTGTATTGCTCATGCAGTTCCCGGAGGGTCAGTTTTGCCGACTCTGCCTCATGGCCGGTAGTTTCTGGCTGCGGCTGTTCCTGGGCAAAAGAAAAAGCAGAGTATGTTTTCACATTCTCTGCTTCATCTATGATTCTGATTTGTTCTGCTTCGGAGAGGAAGAAACTCAGCTGTGAATAAGCTCCGTCATCAGAATCTCCTCTGCCTGTGCTTTGCAGGTGTTCATCAGGCCCACCCAGCGCATCGGATCGCGGGCTTTCAGCTCCTCCGTCGCGCCCGCGTCTTTCGCCAGCTGAGGCATCATCTGCTCCAGACGGCTGTTCGCCGTCTCGTCGATCTCCAGCAAGTGCGGGTACAGTTTCTCCGTCAACAACAGCTGGTTGTAGATCAGGGGCCGGTGTTCCTTCAAGTACGCTTTCCGCATCCTGCCGTACTTGCCCAGGGGCTTCTCCGGCTGCTCGGTCAGCTTCAGGTCGGGAATCAGGTAATCTCCGTTCCTCGTGTAAGTCAGGCTGTTCTCCATGTGTAACGCTCCTTTCCGCGATATGTTCACGCTCATAGTTCTGGATGGTGACGCCAATCTGCCGCAAAACCTGCTGGTTGATCTGGCTGACTGCCGTTCCCAGCGCGCCAATAGTGGCCGGGGTGTTGAAATCGAAAATCGCCATGAAGTCCTCATGCTGGAAGTAGTTTTCCGGCTCCAGCCCACAGCGGGACATCAGGGCATAGGCGATACTGACGGTGGCGGCGGAATTAAACTGGACTTCGATGTTGTAATCATCGTACTCCGCAAGGAACGAATCGTCAACGATGTAGCGAAAGTCCCTCTGATGCTCGTCCCAATACTCACTCGCCAGCTTTCCGGCCACATCGGTGAGCTGCTGGGCGAGATCGTCACCGGCAACGCCGTAGCTGCGCTCCAACATGGCCGACACAGGGCCGATATGCTGTTCTTCCAACTGCCACAACCAGGGTGTACGGGAATGTTCACGGGTGCCAGTATCGGAAATATCAAACACATAGCGCAGGCGGGGCTTGTCGCCGGAATCGTCCACCAGGGCAATGCCCTTGGAGCCACGGCGCACATACCGACCCATTTTGTCATTCCATAGGTCATACTCGGCGCAGGCGGTAGCGTCCGGGCGCTGGGCGTATATCATCATCTGCTCATGGAACGGGTATTTATAAAGGCGGGCGGCAGTGGTAAGAAAAGCCGTCCATTCCTTCCAGCTGCCCACAAGCTGGGTCGATACCTGTTCGGCCATCTGCCGGTAAAATTCAGCTTTGGATGGCATAGTTGCTTGTCCTCCTTTCGTTTTTGGGTAAAAGAGAAGCAGGAAATCCCGAAAGATTTCCTGCTTCAATCTGATATTTTAATGTTTAATAGTAGAGGGTAACCTATTACATAGGCTACCCCTTAGTGCAGACTTTCACCGAATTTACGGAGTTGTTTTCCATACATTGCTGCATGGGGAGGCAACTGAATACCTCCTCTTCGTCGGCGCTACAATGGTTTGTTTCCACGACAACGATTGTAGCCACATTGTCATTTGAGCTTATGAGCATCTAATCAGAAACCAAGCACAAGCACATGGTTCCGATGCTTAGGATCAGAGCCAAGAATTTTATTACACGCCTCTTGGTTGATTTCTTTTTGCGTGGCTTACTTTTACTTTTCTAAAGCCGGCTGAGCAAACGAACAACCAACTGATCAGTTGCCTGTTTTAGTACGGAACTGAAAATCTACTTGCCCCAGAGCTTTGCAAGGCTCGAGGCGATTCTTTTCACATTCTTCATGCTACTTGTTCATCATTGTTACACCACTATTGTGGGACTACATCATTTCTGTGTAGCTCTTATGGTCACCCATAAGTTCAGACTGTGCCTTCATCCACATGGGATGCTCCGTGTCCAGTCGTTACACCTTCCTCAACTGAGGCTTGGCTCGGCGTTTTCTGCTTTTGAATTATACCACATTTCTCATTACTTACAAGCAATCAAGTTTCAAAATCCGGGTACAGCTCCAGCTCAGCAAACTCGGCATCGCTCATAGCCTGGAGTTTCTCCATGGCGCTGTCCGTCAACTTCCGCAACTCGGCTTCATCCGTCGAAAGCTCGCCGCGCATCTCCGTCAGAGCGTCGATCAGCCCGGTGCGGCTGCCGGTGTTATAGATGCAAAGAAGGCTCGTTTCCTCAAAGGTGAAGTTGTTCATATCAAAGCTCCCTTTCCGCGCTCTTTTTTTGCGCTGCCTTTTTTGGTTCCGTCTTAGGCTGGCTTTTCAACTGCTTCATGACGGACTTTTTCTTTTGCCGGTCCTCCCGGTGGGTGGCGACAGCCAAATCCATGAGGAAGGTCGGCTGGCCGCTGCGGGCCTGCTGTTCCAGCTGGGCCACCATCGGCTCCTTGGGGCCGTTGTTGATGATTCCGTCGATCATGCCGTAGTCATCCTCCACCGCCATTTCCGCGTTCTTCAGCGGATTGTCCGGCAGAAATCCGGGAACCTGCTCAAAGCCGAAGCTGTCGCAGTAATGACAGGATACCTTGCCATCCCGCTTGATGGCAACGATGTCGCTGACGCTCATGGACGGATGGCCATAATCGACAGGATGTTCATTGTTGAAGCGGTAAAAGAGCTGTTCAGCGGTATCGCCTTTCAGATCAGAAGGCAGCAACGGAGCGGTGTAGACCAGCTCATAGTTTTCCCTCTGCACCGTCCGCCCGATGGATTGGAGCCATTCCAGGCCCTCGTAGCGGATGTCCCGCAACTCGTCGGTGTGTTTCACCTGATAAATGGCAAAGCAGTCCCCCTTGTGGGTGAGAAATGCCTGCTCCCGTTCCTCCTGGTGGGCCATGCGGTCCTTGACCAGCTTATCAAACTCCGGGCTTTCCTCCCATTCCTCGCGGGGCAGGGCGAAGATACCGTCATGGGCGTCCAGGTCGGCGGTGTCAAAGGCCATCACCGGATTTTCGCCCTCCTGGATAATGTAAACGGTCAGGTCACGCTCCATCAACTCATAGGCCCGCTCTTTGGAGAGGGGCAGAAGGTCGCTGTCCAGACAGCCGCATTTCTCCAGATCGTCCTGGGTCAGCACCGGGTCCGGCATGGGATACTCGTCCAACGCCTGTTCCTGGGCATCCGGCAGCTGGGCGGCGGTTTCTGCGGTCTGCTGGCTGACCTGCTCCTGCATCTGCTGGGAGGCCGCCTCCTGCAAAGTTTCGATCATAGACAGCGGCTCATACTTGATGGACTTGCCGCCCATTCCCAGGTCCTCGCAGATATGGTTTACCGCTGTGGAACGGCCCATATCCGGCCCGTTTAACTGGCCGCCGTCCATCTGCTTCATGGTTACCACATCGTAGAGCGTATAGTCCCAGCCGGTGTCACAGGGCTGAACATGGAGGTAGCTGGTATCATCCAGCACCAACAGAGCCTCCCGGTACTCGGCGCTGGGCTGGACACTTTCGGTATTT
>JALFXH010000002.1 GCA_022786965.1 Clostridiales bacterium | reverse complement strand
CCTTGTGAACAGGAATACACGGGCGGCAATTCCAGCGGATGGCCGTCCATGATAAAACAACGCTCTGCGGGAATCTGGGCTTGCTTTCCGGTAAACTCATTATACCATAGAGCGAATACAAAAGAAAGGAATTGTAAATATGAGCAGAAACAAGGCAGAAAACTGCCGCAACGAAGTAAAATCCTACATCACCCGGGAGGGCATGACCATGACGGAGGTGGTGGAGCTGCTGGCCGACGAACACGGCTGGAGCAGCAGCGTCCCCAACCTGTCCGGCAAGCTGCGGCGCGGCTCCCTGCGGTACACTGAGGCCGTGGAGCTGGCCGATGTGCTGGGCTATGATTTAGTCTGGCAGAAGCGCCGGGAGGTGAGGTAATATCGCAGGACCTGCTTACGGCTATATCCGTGTATCAAGCAAAGATCAGAACGAGGACAGGCAGCTTGTGGCTATGCGGAATAAAGTATATCGATAGCTAATATGACCCGCTTTTGTCTCAAGATAACATAAAATAATTAACGATAAACATTAAAAATCTCTTGACAAAGCATATGTATCGGTATATACTGCAAACATAACGATAAACGTTAAATAATTTATGTTTTGCGTAGGAGGCGTTCTTATGAATTCTAAAACTCTTTCAAACTTCCACAAGTTCGGCAAAGTGGGCAAGATTGCAATGACAGTCTTAATGGTCATAGCAATCTTAGCGGCTGCAGCGAGCTGTGTAGCTACAATTTTTGTGTCTGCGCTTCCAAAGGATGCGCTAACAGTTCGCGTTACCAATCATGCCGAATTCAGGATCAACGAAAAGAATTTCGATTCCCTGTGGGATATTCTTGCAGATGGTTTTTCTTATGCGGGGGACGCAAGCCCCGAGGCAATGCTGAGCGGGGGAAATGATAAGATCATTCCTCCTGAAGATCAGGATTTCAATATGGAACTCTCATTTTTCAACCAGTCATTTTCTTCCGCCAAAATTCATTCCGAAGAAAACACAAAGGTGATCGAAGCCACGTCATCGCCTGCTGAGTACCGTTCGGCGAATTTGGTGTCAGTCCTTATCTTCGCGAATTTGTTTGCTGCTTCTGCTGCCGCAGCTCTGTTTATGCTGAAAAGACTGTTTGCGGTGCTTGCAAAGTGTGAATCTCCGTTCTGCGAAGAACTTGTGACAAAGATGAGAGCATTCGGTTTTTCTCTTCTTCCCGTTGCGCTGTTTGCCACCATTGGTGAAACGCTGTCTACCGCTTTCCTGTCTGCCGGAAGAGACACCGGGATCAGCATTCAGTGGGGCGTCTTAATTGCTTTCGCCGTAACAATGTGTTTGGTGACTGTATTCAAGTACGGGATTCAGCTCCAAAAAGAATCGGATGAAACGCTGTAAGGGGGCGGACAATGGGACATATTGTTTTAAGGCTGGACCGCGTAATGGCGGACCGGAAAATGAGCCTGAATGAGTTGTCGGAGAAAGTCGGCGTTGCAAATGTGAACCTTTCCAAGATGAAGAACGGGCATATCAGCGCCATCCGGTTTTCTACATTGGCTGCGATATGTGACGTGCTGCAATGTCAGCCGGGTGACATATTGGAATACAGCCCTGAAGAATAAAATGAACGTGGATGAAGCATATGCCGATGAAAAGGGCAAACGATGACCATGGCGCCGGCGCATTATTTCCAAACGATTGCAAATTCCCCGGTGAACTGGCACGAATCCTCCACGGGGATCAGCATGGTATCCTCGCCCTCCCGGAGATAGCCCCAGCAGCTCACCCGGGCGGCGGTGTGGGTGCTCCCTGCGTCGTAGGTAAGCCCCTGGTACCAGCTTTCGTTGACCAGCGCTATGATATCCCGTGCCCTGGGATGCAGCAGCCGGCCGCCCTCCTGGGCCCCGGGTCCCGCCATCATGCACAGCAGCAGCGGGTGTATGTATGCATACCCGGCCCGCACCACATCCGGGTCACCGACGGCCTGCATCCCGCCCTGGGCAGTGTAGCCGCACTGAAAGCGCACGGCGGTAATGTACCCGACCCCGTCCGTCTCAAAGGTCAGCGATTGGGGAAAGGCGTTCTTCCTGAACCCCGGATAGCAGCCTGTCAGCATGTCCCGCACCCAGGTGCCGTCCTCCCGCAGCCGCAGAGGCGATTCCACCGCCTGGGCCATTTGATTGAAGTTCTCCGCAAACTCCGGAACCGTCAGCCGTCCTCGGTGGACAGGGATCATGGCGCTCATCAGGCCGCACACTATGACCAGAATCAGCAGCCCGTGGGCCGCGGGCAGCAGCGCCCACCGCCAGCCGGGAATGTCCCGGCTCTGACACAGCACCTCCCCCTCCCAGGGCAGCTTCAGTCCGTCCCGGCAGTCCTGATAGCTTTTTTTCAGCCGCCACAGCCGCACCACGGGA
>JALFXH010000183.1 GCA_022786965.1 Clostridiales bacterium | reverse complement strand
GGTGGAAACCGAGGGCGTGGTAGAGGGCATGGTGGATTTTGCGGCCTTTTCCGGCATTTTGAAGCCGCGAATCTGGCCGTTTGGCGCGGAATCCGTCACATCTCCGCCGATAATCTCGTTTTTGTAAATCAGCAGCGTGGCGTAAACCGGCTCCGTGGCCCCGGGGTAGTTGCTCACCTTGTAGACGTAGCGCATGACTTTCTTGCCCGCGAATTTGCTCAGATCATAGCCCTGGCTTTTTTGCAGATTGTTGTACCGCTCGAACACCGGACTGCTTTCACTGGGAATCTTCACCTGACCGGACTCCACCGGCGAGGTGGTGATCTCCCAGCCAAAGCCCTTCAGAAAATTCACCCGCGCGTCATTGCTGCTCATGGCGGGGGCGGAGGTCTGGGTGCTTTTTCCGCCGCCCAGCAGAGCGATCAGCGCAAGACACAGGGCGGCCACCGCCGCCAGGGCCAGCAATACTTTTCTCAGATTGACCTTCGCGGTCATAACCATCATAACAATCCCTCCCGGTATGCTGTGTGCTAAAGCCTATGCCGGGCTTCGGGAGGGTAGAACGGAGGAACCATGGACAGGTTGGATAAATTCTTGTGTGACAGCGGCGCGGGCACCCGCTCTCAGGTGAAGGCCATTTTGAAAGCGGGCCGGGTAAACGTGGACGGAAAGCCCGAAAAGGACGGCAGCCGGAAAATCGATCCGCAGACCCAAACCGTGACCCTGGATGGAGAGGTTCTGGGCGGTAAGCGCCGGGTGGTAGTCATGCTGAACAAGCCGGCAGGCTTCGTGACCGCCACGGAGGATGCCAGGCAGAAAACCGTGATGGAGCTGCTACCGAAGGAATGGGCCCATCAGGATTTGCGCCCCGTGGGCCGGCTGGACAAGGAGACGGAGGGCCTGCTGCTGTTTACCAATGACGGGGACCTGCTGCACCGGCTGATCTCCCCAAAGCAGGAGGTGCCCAAGGTCTACTATGCCCGGCACGAGGGCCAGGCCGGGGAAGAAGATGTTGCCGCTTTCGCGGCGGGGCTGACCCTGGGGGATGGAACAGCGTGCCGTCCGGCGGTGCTGGAGCCTATGGGGCCGGGGGAGAGCCTGATTACCGTCTGCGAGGGAAAATACCATCAGGTGCGGCGGATGATGGCGTCCCGGAATATGGCCGTGACCTATCTGGAGCGGCGGCAGGAAGGATCCCTCACCCTGGGGGACCTGCCAAGAGGGAAGGCCAGGGAGCTGCTGCCGGAGGAGATCGGGCTTCTGGAGAACAGATAACTGCCCATTGCCTTCCGAAGGCGGACAGATGACCGCTGGCGGTCAATTTGCTGGTGGTTTCGGTTGACCTGACGAGTGGGACATGGTATTAGTTGGTATAATACATAAAAAAACGAAGAGTTTTTGCAGTAAAATGTCAAAAGGTACTTGCAATGTGCGCAAAAGATGTGTATAATAACAATGCAATTTTGTGAAATGCGCATTTGTGCAAGATACTAAGGAGTGACAGAAAGATGTCCAATAGTGTTTTTCAGAGCGTTATCGTCCAGTTGAGGGATGTTTCCGACCGCGTGTTTGGCGTGATTGATACGGAAGGCTGCGTGATTTCCTGCACCGATATGTCTGTGCTTGGTGAGCGCTGGACGGATGCCGCGCTGAAGGTTGGCAACGCCTCTGAGAGCATCGTTACCTTTGCGCAGAAATCCTTTAAGGCCATTATGGGCAACTCCAACTATTTTGAGTACGCCGTGTTCTGCTCCGGCGACGATGAGACTGCCAGAAGCTTCTGCCAGATGGCCTTCATCGCCCTGAACGATGCCAAAACCTTCTATGAGGAGAAGCATGACCGGGGCACCTTTGTCAAGAATATTATCATGGACAACATCCTGCCCGGCGATATCTACATCCGGGCCAAGGAGCTGCATTTTGCCACGGACGCGCCCCGGGCGGTGTTCCTGATCCGCCAGGTGGGCCACAGCGATGTGGCTACGGTGGATGTCCTCACCGGTATGTTCCCGGACAAGATGCAGGATTTCGTCCTGTCCATCAATGAAACCGATGTGGCGGTGATCAAGCAGATCAGCGGCACCGTTACCGCCGAGGATCTGGAGAAGATCGCGGTGAACATTGAGGAAACTCTGAAAAACGAGCTGCGGATCAAGACCATCATCGGCATCGGCACTGTGGCGGAGCATCTTCGGGAGCTGGCAGATTCCTATAAGGAGGCCCAGACCGCCATTGAGGTGGGCAAGGTATTCGACAACGAGAAGAGCGTCATGCACTATGAGAATCTGGGCATTGGCCGGCTGATCTACCAGCTGCCCACCACTCTGTGTGAGATTTTCCTGCGGGAAGTGTTTAAGAAGAATTCTCTGGATTCTCTGGATCAGGAGACGCTGTTCACCATCAACAAGTTCTTCGAGAACAGCCTGAACGTGTCCGAGACCTCCCGGAAGCTGTTCGTCCACCGCAACACCCTGGTGTATCGTCTGGAAAAAATCCGCAAGCTCACGGGCCTGGATCTGCGGCAGTTTGACCACGCCATCGTATTCCGGGTCGCCCTGATGGTGCGTCAGTATCTGGCCTCCCGGGAAAACCGGTAAATTCCAATTTATCACACGAATGCCTCCCCTTTAGGGGTGGTGGCCGAGCGAAAGCGAGGTCGGAGGGGTGTACCCTTCAGCTTCGTCAGGCTCAGCAGCTCCCCTCAAGGGGAGCCTTTGGCATCCCCGCCAAATATCAATTTGCCGGATTATTCCAATCAGCATTCTTCCCATTTTTTTCTGGAGCCGCTGCCCGCGGCTCCATTCTTGTTTCGGTGTGGTTTCCATAACCACCGGAAATTTCCAATTTTCCTGTGTCGAAACTATGGATTATTTGTGAATTCTTCTGGATAGAGCCGGGAAATGGCGGTTAGTCATTGACAACAGCTTTGCTATGTGTTACAATTCGGTTACACGCGAGCAGGCTCGGGTGCGCCCGGGGCTGCCAATTACAGGAGATTATACATATGATTCAATTTACTGATGTTGTAAAATCCTACGAACAGGGTAATAAAGCGCTGAACGGCGTGTCCATGCAGATCGAGGACGGCGAGTTCTGCTTCCTCATCGGTCCCTCCGGCTCCGGCAAGTCCACTATCATCAAGCTGATTACCGGTGAGCTCAGGCCCACCTCCGGCACTGTCCATGTCAACGGCTACTCTCTGGAGCGGATTCGCAGGCGGGAGATTCCCTATCTGCGCCGCACTGTGGGCGTTGTGTTTCAGGACTACCGTCTGATCGACAAGATGACCGTCTACGAGAACGTGGCTTTCGCCATGCGGGTGGTCGGCGCCAGAGAGCGGGAGATCAAAGAACGTGTGCCCTACGTTCTGGAGCTGGTAGGCCTGGAAAGCAAGATGAACCGCCATCCCAATGAGATGTCCGGTGGTGAGCAGCAGAGACTGGCCATCGCCCGGGCGCTGGTGAATAACCCCTCCACTATCATCGCCGACGAGCCTACCGGTAACCTGGACCCGGAGCGTTCCTTTGAAATCATGGCGCTGCTGCAGGAAATCAACAACCTGGGCACCACCATGCTGGTGGTTACCCACGACCAGAATCTGGTGCAGCTGTTCAATAAGCGGGTCATCTGCATCAACGATGGTCTGGTGGTCAGCGACGGAACAGAGGAGGAAGAGACAGATGAAGCTGAATAATATCGGATATCTTTTGAAGGAGGGCTTCCGCGGCATCTTCCTTCATGGATTTATGTCCTTTGCCGCCGTGTGTGTGACGGTGGCGTGCCTGGTCATCGTGGGCAGCTTCTCCGCCCTGGCCTACAACCTGGATGAGATGGTGAAGGAGCTGAACCAGACCAGTGAGATTCTGGTCTACATTGACTCGGACCTGTCCGATGCCGAGGCAAGAAGCATCGGTACAAAGATTAACCTACTGGATAACGTGCGGCAGGCCACCTTCGTTTCCCGGGAGGAAGCCTTGGAGGACTTCATCGCCGATCATGACGGCGACAGCGCCTTCAGCGGCGTGCAGGCCAGCGACCTGCGCCACCGCTATGTGGTGACTCTTGAGGATAATACAAAAATGAAGGAGACGGACGCCCAGCTCAAGCAGCTGCCCGGCGTGGCCAAGACCAATGCGGCCTATGAGCTTGCCAAGGGCTTCTCCACCATTCAGGACGTGCTGCACATGGTGTCCGCCGCCATCATCGCGGTGCTGCTGGTGGTGTCGCTGCTGATCATCTCCAACACGGTCAAGCTGGCCATGTACGACCGCAAGGATGAAATTGCCATCATGAAGATGGTGGGCGCCACCAACGGCTTCATCCGGCTGCCCTTCGTGGTGGAGGGCTTTACGCTGGGCATGATGGGCGCCATCCTGGCCTTCGGTCTGGAATGGGTGGGCTATGACGCCCTGATTCAGAAGATTGCCGCTGTGGACGCTCTGCAGCTGTTCAATTTCGTTTCCTTCCAGGAGCTGCTGATTCCCATGGTTGTTGTTTTTGCCGCCGCGGGTATGTTCGTCGGCATCGTGGGCAGCTGGACCTCTATCCGCAAGTTCATGAACGTGTAAGCGTTCTCCAGGATGGAGCCGGACCGGCTCAACAGAAATCTTAGGTAAGGAAACACATTTTATGCGTAAATACAGATATGCAGCCACCGCGCTGTCTCTGTTTTTGGCTGTGTCGCTGACCATAGGCCTGCTTCCCATGGAGGTCCAGGCGGCGTCCTCCGCGGAAATCCAGAAGGAAATTGACGCACTGGAAGCCAAAAACGCGGAGATTGAGAAGCAGATCAATGCCATTCAGAAGCAGTACAATGCCAATTACAGCGATATGAAGGACATTGTGGAGCAGAAGAGTTCTATTGATCAGGAAATCACCCTCCTCAACAGCAAGGTGGAGACCACCAATGAGCAGATTGCCGCGTACAGTCAGCTGATTGCGGACACCCAGGAGGAGCTGGACGCGGCCCAGGAGGATTTGCGCAAGCTCAGTGAAGAACACCGGGAGCGGGTGCGGGTCATGGAGGAGCAGGGAAAGCTGACCTATTGGCAGGTGATTTTCGAGGCCAACAGCTTTACCGATCTCTTAGACCGCATCAACATGGTGGAGGAGATCAACGCCTCCGACCGGAAGCGCATTGAGGAAATGCGCATCGCCGCGGATATCGTCACCGCTACCCAGATCAATCTGGAATCGGAAAAGGGGCAGCTGGAGGAGGTCCGGGTGCAGCTGGCTGCCGATGAGGCGGCTTTGCAGAAAAAGCGCACGGAATCCGATGATGTTCTCCGGGAGCTGGAAGCAAAGTCTGAGGAATTTGAAATTCTGATGGCGGAATCCGAAATTCTGCAGGAAGACCTGATGCAGGAGATCGCCGCCAAGGAGAAGGAGCTGAAGGAAGCCAAATACGATGAGTATCTGGCCAAGCTGGCCCTGCAGGGCGAGAACCCGCCCTCCAATGCCACCTGGATCACCCCGGTGTCCGGCTGGAAGCTGACCAGCCCCTTCGGAATGCGGACCCACCCCATCTTAAAGACCCAGCGGATGCACAACGGCATCGATATGTCCTGTGCCCAGGGCACGCCCATCTACGCCACCCGTGCCGGTAAGGTTACACGCACCGCCTATCAGGCCGGCGGCGCGGGCAACTACGTCAGCATCAACCATCTGGATGGCTTTGCCTCCATCTATATGCACATGACCCACTA
Organism: Clostridiales bacterium; assembly: GCA_022786965.1. Taxonomy (GTDB): domain Bacteria; phylum Bacillota; class Clostridia; order Oscillospirales; family Oscillospiraceae; genus Faecousia. The sequence continues at coordinate 4,883 of JALFXH010000183.1, read as the reverse complement.
TGTTGTCTCCGCGGGCCAGGAGGTCTCCGCCGGACAGCTCATCGGTTATGTGGGCAGTACGGGACTGTCCACCGGCCCCCATCTGCACTTCGGCATCTCCTATGCCGGAACCTACGTCAACCCCCTTGCGTACATCCGCTGAAAAAAGGATGTATGCCGCCCCTTGAAAAGGAGAAAACTATGAAGAATCGCAAACGTTTGGTATCTATCCTCTCCGGCGTCATGGCAGCCATCATGCTGCTGACGCTGCTCATGAGCATTCTGCCCTCCCGGGCCAGCGCCGCGTCCTCTTCCGAGATCCGGAAGCAGATTAACCAGCTGAAAAAGGAAAAGGCAGAGCTGAAGGATAAGATCGACGATGTGAAGGATCAGTATAAAGCCAACGAAAACGAGATTGCCGACATCATCGCCCGAAAAAATGTCATCGATCAGGAGATTCAGCTGCTCAGTGAGCAGATTACCAATATGAATGATCAGCTGTCCGCCTACAACCTTCTCATTGCGGACAAGCAGGACGAGCTGGACAACGCCGAGGGGCTGTATGACCAGCTGAACGCGGAAAACAAAGTCCGGGTGCGCACCATGGAAGAGGACGGCGAGCTTTCCTACTGGGAGGTTCTGTTCAAGGCCAACAGCTTCTCCGACCTTCTGGACCGGCTGAACATGGTGGAGGAGATCACCGCCTCCGACAACCGGCGCCTGAAACAGCTCAGCGATGCCGCCGACGCGGTGGAGGTAGCGCAGGTTGACCTCCAGGCGGAAAAGGCCGAGATGGAGGAAACCAAGAAGGAGCTGGACGCGGCCCAGGAGGAAATGACCGCCAAGCGGAAGGAAGCCGACGACCTTTTGCAGGAGCTTTTGAGCAAGGCCGATGATCTGGAAGCCCTGGAAGCGGAATTCCAGGCCATGGATGAGGAGTTCCTGAAGGAAATCGCTGCCAAGGAAGTGGAATACAGCGCCGCCAAGCAGGCGGAGTGGGAGGCCTATATGGCCACCTATGTACCGCCCACCACGGCTGGGGCCGGTGAATCCATCGATAGGCCCAGCAGCGGCACCAGCGGCGGCACCGGCGGTACGGCAGTGGGCGGCGGCTGGGTGCGCCCGTGCAGCTACACCTCCATTACCTCCCCCTTCGGCAACCGTGTGTCTCCCACCACCGGCGCATCTACTTACCATCAGGGTGTTGACCTGGACACCGGCACGGGCTGGCCCGTTGTGGCAGCCAAGGCAGGCGTTGTGTCCTTCTCCGGCTATGGCAGCGCCGCCGGCAACTATATCAAGATTGACCACGGCGATGGTGTGTCTTCCATTTATATGCACCTGAACAGCCGCAGTGTTACTGCCGGAACCATTGTCAGCGCGGGCCAGCAGATTGGCACCACCGGAGCCACCGGCGTGGTCACCGGCGACCACCTGCACTTTGGTATCTCCGTCAACGGTGTGTATGTCAATCCCTGCAACTATGTAGCGCTTTAATGCTTTTCCCACAGCCCAAAGCCGGGCTGTGGGAACCTTTCTATGTGAGGTTTGGATATGAAAAAGAAATTGCTTATGTTTGGCTCTTATGTTCTGGTTGCCGCTTTGGCAACGATGATAACCCTGACAATGGTGGGCATGAATCCTCCCTCCAAGCTGGATCAGCTGGAAGCGCTGATCGGCGAGTGCTTTATCGGGGAAGCGGATTCTCAGACCATGGAGGATGCCGCCGCGGCGGCTATGGTAAAGGCCACCGGCGACCGCTGGAGCTACTATATTTCCGCGAAAGACTATGATGCCCACCGGGAGCAGGAGGAGAACGCCTATGTGGGCGTGGGGATTACCATCGTGCAGCAGGAGGACGATTCGGGCTTCCTGATTGCCACGGTGATCGATGGCGGCCCCGCCAAAGAGGCAGGCATTGCGGTCAATGACCTGCTCATCGGCGTGGAGGACCAGGACGTGCGGGGCATGACCACGGACCAGGTGGGCCAGCTTGTGAAGGGCAAAGAGGGCACCAAGGTGTCCCTGACGGTTCTGCGCAAGGGGGAAAATCTGACCCTCTCCGTGGAGCGCCGCCGCATTGAACAGCCTGTGGCGGAAGGCGAGCTGCTGGATGAGGGCGTTGGCCTGGTGCGGATTTACAATTTTGACGCCCGCTGCGCTCAGGAATCCATTGCCTCCATTGAAAAGCTCCGCTCCGAGGGCGCGAAAAAACTGATTTTTGACGTCCGCGACAACCCCGGCGGCTTTGCCAGCGAGCTGGTAGAGCTGCTGGACTATCTGCTGCCGGAGGGAGATTTGTTCCGCAGCGTGAGCTTCGACGGGAAAGAGCAGGTGGACACCTCTGACGCCAGCTTCCTGGATATGCCCATGGCGGTGCTGGTCAATGGCAATACCTATTCCGCGGCGGAATTCTTTGCCGCCGCGCTGATGGAGTATGAGGCTGCGGTGGTTGTGGGCGAGCCCACTGTGGGTAAGGGCTACTACCAGCAGACCATCCCCCTGGGGGATGGCTCTGCCGTGGCGCTGTCCACCGGCAAGTATTATACCCCCAAGGGCAATTCTCTGGCGGACAAGGGGATCACCCCCAGCGTCCGGGTGGACGTGGACGAGGAAACCGCCTCCGCCATCTATTACGGTACGATACAGCCAGGCGACGACCCCCAGATTCAGGCGGCGATAAAAGCGCTGAAATAATACGAACGCCCCGATTCACTTAAGAATCGGGGCATATTTTTTTGAGTACTTCCGCAATGGAAAGCGCCTGTTCTCTGGCGATTTTTGCCAGATCGTCGTATTCGAACTTTTCCCTACGAACGCCATAGCCGAAACTGACCTTTTTCCGTACGACACCGTAGAGCGTATTCACAGTTTCCATGGTACGGCTCAGGGTGTAACGCTGGCAGGGAAATTCCCTAACCCCCAGCGTGGTGGTGTGCTTCATAAGAAGGTGAACCATGGCTTCCTTGAGTTCCTCCCGGCAGAGCACTGTGATCAGAACGCCGGGCCGGGACTTTTTCATACCGATGGGCACGGTGAAGGCATCCAGCGCGCCGCCGGTCATCAGCTGTTCCAGGGCGAAGCCGACAGCCTCCCCGGTCATGTCGTCCACGTTGCAGCGAAGCTCCACAATCCGGTCACCGGTGTCTTCCGTGTCCCCCAGCATGGCGCGGACGCAGTTGGCCCGGGGGAAGTCCTTTTTCCCCATACCGTAGCCAATGGCCTGAACCTGCATGACGGGCATAGGGCCAAACTCCCCGACGAAATATTTCAGCATCGCCGCTCCGGTGGGGGTGCACAGCTCTCCCGTGATTTCGCCGCCGTAAATGGGGATGTTCCGCAGAAGGTAAGCCGTGGCGGGGGCTGGCACCGGCAGAATGCCGTGGGCGCAGCGCACCTGCCCGCTGCCCACATGGACAGGGGAGGAGATAATTTTGTCGGGAGCCAGCCGGTGCAGCAGCAGACAAACGGCGGTGACGTCGGCAATGGCGTCCATGGTTCCCACCTCGTGGAAGTGAATCTGTTCCACGGGTACGCCGTGAACGTGGCTTTCCGCCTGGGCGATTTCCTCGTAAACCGACATGATGTCCAGCTTTACCATGGTGGGGATGGGCAGGCTGCTGACAATGCCCCGAATATCCGTCAGACTGCCGTGGTGGTGATGATGGCCGGATTCCTCTTCCTCACCGTGAACCGTCACTTTCATATGGGTTCCGGTAATGCCGCATTTTTCGCACTTTTCCGCCGCAAATTGCACGCCGGGAATACCCAGAGCGTTGAGTTCTTCCACAAACCCGGCTTTATCCGGCAGAAGCTCCAGCAGAGCCGCGGTGAGCATATCCCCGGCGGCGCCCATGCCACAATCCAAGTACAGCGTCTTCATTTTTTGACCTCCATGTGGTTGATGCGGTTGGCCAGGAAGCCCGCACCGAAGCCGTTGTCGATGTTCACCACGCTGCACCCGCTGGAGCAGGAGTTGAGCATGGACAGAAGCGCCGCCAGGCCGTGGAAGGATGCGCCGTAGCCCACGCTGGTGGGCACCGCGATCACCGGGCAGTCCACCAGACCGCCCACCACGCTGGCCAGCGCGCCCTCCATGCCCGCAACCGCCACCACGCACCTCGCATCCATCAATTCATCCATGTTGGAAAGCAGGCGGTGAATGCCCGCCACGCCCACGTCGTACAGCCGCACCACGCGGCTGCCCAGGGCCTCTGCCGTGACCGCCGCCTCCTCCGCCACGGGGATGTCGCTGGTTCCGCCGGTGCAGACCACCACGTAGCGCGCGCCGTCGGGCTCGGGAATCCCGCCGACGATGCCGATGCGGCAGATCTCCCGGTAGTCCATGGGATGCGTGCACATCACCTCCGCCGCCTTCTCCGCGCTCAGCCGGGTGATCAGCACGGTTTTCTGGCCCGCGGCCGCCATGCTGTCCAGGATGCCGCAGATCTGCGCCACCGTCTTGCCCTCGCCGTAGATCACCTCCGCCGAGCCCTTGCGCAGCGCACGGTGGTGGTCCACCTTGGCGTAGCCGATGTCGGTGAAGGGCTGGGTCTTGAGCGCATGCAGCGCCTGCTCAGGCGCGATCTCGCCCGCCTGTACCTTCCGCAAAAGCTCCAGGGTCTCCCGCTGTTCCATGTTGCTCCTCCCTGCGACGCCGCTGCGCCGCCACCACAGATATATATTCCGCTAATGTTATACCACAAGTCCCGGCAAAATGCAATTCCGCGCCAAAGGGCTGGTATTTTTTTTAATATGTGTTATAATATACAAAAAAATGCAAGCGGAGGAGACATAAATGCGACGATTTTTGATTTTCATGCTGGCTGCCCTGCTCCTGCTGTCCTCCCTGGCGATCGCAGAGCCGGCCAACGGCGGCACAGACCCGCTTCCCCCCGTCACGA
>JALFXH010000144.1 GCA_022786965.1 Clostridiales bacterium | reverse complement strand
AATCCCTCCAATGCGAAAAAATACGGATACCCGAATGGGAATCCGTATGTTGGGGGGGGACGGATGAGGGATTCGATTAGACTAAGGAGTCGTCACCGTCGAGCCGGTGACGAGCAACACCCCACCGGGGTGTTGCATCTAGATGGGTTCGAATCCCTCCAATGCGAAAAAATACGGATACCCGAATGGGTATCCGTATTTTTTGGCAGAGGATGAGGGATTCGAACCCCCGCAAACGGAGTCAGAGTCCGGTGTGCTACCGTTACACAAATCCTCTATATCAGCGGCGACTCGCCGCATGGTGGAGACAACAGGACTCGAACCTGTGACCTCATGCGTGTGAAGCATGCGCTCTAACCAGCTGAGCTATGCCTCCATGTCGGAACAGGATGCATTATACCACATATTTCTAAAAAGTCAATACTAATTTTTTGAATTATGCCCTTGATTTCCCCGGGATTTCTGGTATCCTTTGAAACAGGGGGGAGATAAATGCGTTACGCCAATATGGTGCCCGGAATCTTTCGGAAACGCCCCAATCGTTTCATTGCCCATGTGGAGATCGACGGGCAGGAGCAGGTGGTTCATGTGAAGAATACCGGACGGTGCCGGGAGCTGCTGGTGCCCGGGGCGGCGGTCTGGTGTCAGCGCAGCGATAACCCGGCGCGGAAGACCCGGTACGATCTGATTGCCGTGAAAAAGGGCGGCAGGCTCATCAACATGGATTCTCAGGCCCCCAACACTGCCGCCCGGGAGTGGCTGGAAAGCGGCGGCCTGGGGAAAATCGAGAATCTGCGGCCGGAGACGGTGCACGGGGACTCCCGGTTCGATTTTTCCTTCACTTTGGAGGGAAAGCCCTGCTTTTTGGAGGTCAAGGGTGTGACGCTGGAAGATGATGGCGTCTGTGCCTTTCCCGACGCCCCCACGGAGCGGGGAGCCAAGCACCTGCGGGGACTGGCCGAGGCAGTCCAGCAGGGCTACGGAGCCTATGTGCTGTTCGTCATTCAGATGGCGGACGTAAAATACCTGCACCCCAATGACCGCACCGACCCGGATTTTGGGACGGCGCTGCGGGAAGCGGCGGCACAGGGCGTGAAGATTGTGGCAGTGGAGTGCCGGGTCAGCGAGGATACAATGGAAATCAGCGGCAGTGTGCCGGTGCATCTGGAAGGAGAATGAACATGGATCACAGAGAAAAAGCGGCAGAATTGTTTGTAAATGGGAGCAACTGCGCCCAGGCGGTGGCGGTGGCCTTCTGCGATGTCACCGGCCTTACGCCGGAGCTGGCGGCGAAGCTTTCTTCCTCCTTTGGCGGCGGCATGGGCCGGATGCGGGAGGTCTGCGGTGCGGTCAGCGGAATGCTGATGGTACTGGGCGTCCTTTACGGCTACGACGATCCCGGCGAGAAGGACCGGGCCAAGAAAGCCCACTATGCGCTGGTGCAGGAGCTCGCCGGGAAATTCCGGGAGCGCAACGGCAGCATTATCTGCCGGGAAATTCTGAAGAATCCCCCGTCTGACCCCAGCCCCACGCCCCGGACGGCGGAATTTTACAAAAACCGGCCCTGCGCCCGGCTGGTGGTCTGCGCGGCGGAGCTGCTGGACGAATACATCGCCGCCCACCCCCTGGAAGAAAGAGTATGATCTGCAACCAGCACGACATTCCGAAGGAGGTCCACCGCTACGGCCTGCGGGCCTCGTCAGAGGTGGGCTGCGGCTGGATCGCCACCTACAACGCCCTGAAAATCCTGGGCTGCACCACGGATATTGACGAACTGATTCGCTATTTTGAGTGGCAGCTGCCGCTGATTCACGGCAACTTCGGCACCGCCTTCTGGGGGCCACAGCGGTGCTTTGAAAAGTGGGGGTTCCCCAATAAGCTGATTTTTGACCGGAAGCGGTTCGATGCGGAGGCCCGGCAGGCGGATGCCTGTATCGTCTTCTACCACTGGGCGAAAAAGGGGAAAACCGGCGCCCATTTCGTGGCGCTGAAGCCCACGGATAAAGGGTTCACGGGCTACAACACCTTCCGGGACTCCGCGGGGCCGGACAATTGGGGCGAAAGCATAGATGACTTTTTGCGAAGACACAGGTATTTTGGCTGTGTTCTGCTTGTAATATCCGGAAAACAGGTGAAAAAATGTTAGGAAAGAAATGGAATTCAGGCGTTGCCATGGCGGCGCAGGCCCTGCTCATCTATGTCTGGCTCACCGATCTGTCGGCTCTGGCCGGAACGGACACCTATTACAGTGTGTACCTGCTTCTGGGGGTGGCGGCGCTGCTGTGCCTCTGGGACAACCGGAAGGGTGGAAAAAGCCGCCCGGCGCTGTGGGTTCTGGCGGGGCTGTTCGCCCTGGCGGCGACACTGGGAAACCATGAGATCTACGAGCCAGCCTCCATGCAGAACCGGCTGAATTTTGTCATGGATCTGCTGGGCGGCTTCTGCGTGGGGTATCAGATTCTCTTCTGTATGCTGCGTCGGCTGCCCCTTCGAACGGACGCTGGGGAGCGGAAGCATCCTAAATGGGTGTTCTGGGGCGCCTTTGCTGCCGTGGCCCTCATCGATCTGGGCTTTTTGCTTGCCCGGTATCCCGGCATCCTGACCCGGGACTCCATCACCACGGTCAGTCAGGTGGTGTTCGGAAGCTACGATAATACCATGCCCTATTACCACACCAGGCTGGTGGGACTGTTTGTCAAGCTGGGGCTGGCGCTGACCGGGGATATCAATGTTGGTCTCGCGCTGTTCCACGGCTTCCAGATCGGGTTGCTGGCAACGGCCTTAGCCTGCGCCATTACCACTTTGTACCAGATCGGTGTGCCGGGGTGGGCGCTGGGATTGGTGTTTTTTGTCTATGCTCTGCTTCCCTACAATATGGTCTACAGCGTTACACTGTGGAAGGATGTGCCCTTCGGAGCTTCGGCGCTGCTGCTGGCGACTGCCATTTACCGCCGGGTGAACAACGTGGGCAGAGCCGCAAAGTGGGACTATACCGCCTTAACCTTGGGGGCGGTGGGGATGGCCCTGATGCGGACCAACGGCTGGGCGGCCCTGCTCGTCGCCGCGGTGCCGCTGATCATCGTGCTGAGAAAGAAAAAACGGCGGCTTGTCAGGGTGCTTCTGACGGTGCTGGTGCTGTCCTGGGTGATGATCAGTCCGGTGCTGAAAGCTTTGAATGTGCCGGGCACGGACCCGGTGGAGGCCTTCGCTGTACCCATGCAGCAGGTTGCCCGGGTGGTTGCCAATGACCGGGAGCTGACCCAGGAGCAGCAGGAACTGCTGGGGGAGATTTTCCTGATGGACAAGCTGGGGGAGGCTTACGATCCCCAGACCGTTGACCCGGTGAAGTACGAGACCTTCCGCTACGATCAGGTGGATCATATCCGCCAAAACGCGCCCCGGTATCTGAAGCTCTATGCTTCCATTGGCCTGCGCTATCCCGGCGATTACCTGAAAGCCTGGATCGATGAGACCCGGGGCTACTGGAACGGCGGCTATTTCTACTGGATTTACACCTTGCAGACGCAGGAGAATATTCTGGGCATTACCCAGCCGGCGGGGACAAACCTGCTGGCCCGGCTGTACGCTGCCTGGTTCCGGTTTGCGGAAAAGCCCACGGCCCTTCAGCCGCTTTACAGCATCGGCCTGCAGGTGTGGATTCTGATTGCCTGCTGCGTGCTTTGCGTTCTGCAAGGGAGAAAGCAATGGCTCATCGCGGTGCCCGCGCTGGTGCTGACGCTGGGCTTGTGGCTGGGAACGCCGGTGTACGCCGAGTTCCGCTACGCCTATCCCATGATGCTCTGCGCCCCGCTGGTGCTGATGACCACATTGTTTGAACCGAGAGAGGAATAACAGGACCGCCGCCGGAAGATACCGGCGGCGGTCTGTGTTCCGTTTCTTCCGTAGGGGACGGCGTCCTCGACGTCCCCGTGGTTTGCGGAAATTCCGATGCGGGAAGGAGGGGCGTCGAGGACGCCGCCCCCTATGAAGGTTTATGATTCTTTGCTGTCTTCGGACTTTTGCTTCTTCGCGGACTTCTTCGCCATTCGTCTGCTGCGGATGCGCTTGATGACCAGCACCACAATGGTAATCACGACGGCGAAAACCACCAGATAGGGAATGCTCACGATGAACCACACCAGCACATCCAACAGGTCGTCGCCCACACCCTTCAGATTATCCTTGAAACCCTTGCTGATCCGCTCCCACAGGGTCGGCTCCTCCACGGGGGTGTACTCCTGCACCTCTTCGATGGATAAGTAAACGGTGGCGTAGTCGATTTGGTTGTCGTACAGCCGCTTCTGGGAGGCGTAGTTTTCCAGCTCGCCGCGGACCTCGGACAGCCGGGCCTCGATTTCCAGCAGGTCGGACATGGTCTCCGCCTGAGACAGCAGCTCCAGCAGCCGGGCTTCCTCGGTTTCCAGCGCTTTCAGGCGGCTCTCCGTGGCCACATAGTTCAGCGTCACATCCTCGATGCTCTTATTCTGCCGGACGATGTTGGCAAGACCGCCCACATCCCGCAAAAAGGCATCTACCTGCCCAGCGGGAATACGAATAGTCAGGTTGGCGCTACGGTAGCGGCGGCTGCTCTGGTAAGCGCTGCCGTTGTTGACGCTCTGGTTTTCCACATAGCCGTTCAGGGCGGCGATTTTTTCGTCCAGCGCGGAGCGCAGGGCGTCCAAATCATCGGTCTCGGCGGTGAGGTTCACGGTGACGATCCATTTTCGGTTCTCCGGCAGAGCCGTGGAGCCGGTGTCGGCGGCAGTGTTTTTCAGGGCCGCTCCCTCGGCAGGGGCCATGGCGACTTCGTCTGCCATGACGGCGTATTCTGCTACGCCGCGGTCATAGGATGCGGTGGAGCTGGCGGCGGAGCCGCAGCCGGTCAGCAGAGCCGCCAGCAGCACAAGGCTCACAATCAGGGACAGGTACTTTTTCATTTTGTGTTCCTCCTTTTCGTGTTTCACTCCTATACTCGACATTTTTCCGCGGCGGTTGCAAATTTTGGAAAAATTCCGGGGCGGGTCATGCCCCTTTCCCGCAATTATACCATTCCCTGGGAATCCTGGCAAGCCAATCTTGTGAAAACCGCATAGAATGGGGGTTGCACTGGCGGCAAGATTTCGGTATAATGAAGGGACGAACGGAGGTAGAATCATGGCGAAGCTTTATTTCAAATACGGCGCTATGGGTTCCAGTAAAACGGCCCAGGCGCTGATCACCAAATATAATTATGAGGAAAACGACCTGAAGGTGTGGCTTATCAAGCCCAGCGCGGATGTCCGGGACGGAGCCGATACCTTACGCAGCCGCATCGGTCTGGAAGCCCGGGTGGAGGTGATTCCTCCGGAAACCGATGTGTTTGAGCGGTTTGTGCGGGAGCAGGAGGGAAGCTGCGATGTGATCATCGTGGACGAGTGCCAGTTTTTAACGGAAGCCCAGATCGATCAGCTCCGGGCCATCGTGGACGAACACAACATCCCGGTCATGTGCTTCGGCCTGCGCACCGATTTCCAGACCAAGCTGTTTCCCGGCAGCCGGCGGCTCATGGAGGTGGCGGACACCATTCAGGAGATCAAAACCATCTGCGACTGCGGGGCCAAAGCCACCGTCAACGCCCGTATCGATGGGGAGGGTCACATCGTCACCCAGGGCGCCCAGGTGGTGCTGGGGGGCAACGACAGCTATATCGCCATGTGCCACAAGTGCTACGTCCGGGGCATCCGGGAGCACAAGGTCATTAAACTGCACGGACAGAATCATTGAAGGAGTGAATCGTTATGGAACTGAATACAATTCTATCGAAATGCGACCACACATTGCTGGCCCAGACCGCAACCTGGGCGGAAATCAAAGCCATCTGCGACGATGGAATGAAGTACCACACCGCTTCCGTCTGCATCCCCGCTTCCTTCGTGAAGCAGGCGAAGGACTATGTAGGCGACAAGCTGCCCATCTGCACCGTCATCGGCTTCCCCAACGGCTACGACACCACCGCCGCCAAGTGCTTCATGGCCACCGACGCGGTGGATAACGGCGCGGATGAGGTGGACATGGTCATCAACATCGGCTGGGCCAAGGAGGGTAAGTGGGACGAGATCACCGCTGAGATTGCCGCCATCAAAAAGGCCTGCAAGGGAAAACTCTTAAAGGTCATCATCGAGACCTGCCTGCTGACTGACGAGGAAAAAATCGCCCTGTGTAGGTGCGTATCGGACTCCGGCGCAGACTTCATCAAGACCTCCACAGGCTTTAGTAAGGCCGGCGCTACCTTCGCCGATGTGGAGCTGTTTAAGAAATATGTGGCGCCCCATGTGAAGATCAAGGCCGCCGGCGGCATCTCCTCGCTGGAGGACGCGGAGAAGTTCATCGAGCTGGGAGCCGACCGCCTGGGCACCTCCCGGATCGTGAAGATTGCCAAAGGCCTGGAAAACGACGGCACATACTGAGTTAGAAGTGAGAAGTGAGGAGTTAGGAGTGAGGGATATATTATCACTCCACACTCCAAACTCCACACTCCACACTGTATCATAAGGAGGATTATGCTATGTTTACAACCCCTACCCCTCATATTTCCGCCAAGCCCGGAGACTTCGGCAAAACCGTGCTGATGCCCGGCGACCCCCTGCGCTCCAAGTTCATCGCGGAGAATTTTCTGGAAAACCCTGTCTTAGTCAACAACGTCCGGGGCGTGCAGGGCTATACCGGCACCTACAAGGGCGTGAAAGTTTCCGTCATGGCCTCCGGCATGGGCATGCCCGCCATCGGCATCTACTCCCACGAGCTATTTAACGGCTATGGCGTGGAGAATATCATTCGGGTTGGCTCCGCCGGTTCCATTCAGGACGATATCAACCTGTATGATCTGGTCATCGCCCAGGGCGCCTGTACCGATTCCAACTTCGCCGCCCAGTTCCACCTGCCCGGCACCTTTGCCCCTATCGCAAGCTGGGAGCTTCTGACCGAAGCGGTGAAGGCCGCGGAAGCCCACGGGGCCACCTACCATGTGGGCAACGTGAATTCCTCCGACGTGTTCTACGGCGACCACATTGGCGTGCCCGAGGGCCTGGACAGCGTGTACGGCCTCCGGAAGATGGGCGTCATGGCGCTGGAAATGGAAGCTGCTGCCCTGTACATGAACGCTGCCCGGTACGGCAAGCGCGCCCTGTGCATCTGCACCATCTCCGACCACGTCCTCAAGGGCGTGGAGACCACCTCGGAAGAACGGCAGACAGCCTTCACCACCATGATGCAGGTGGCGCTGGACGTGGCTGTGGAAATGGAAGGAAAGTAAACTGTCATCCTGAGCGAGCGCAGCGAGTCGAAGGATCTATCCACTCTCATATTATGGAAGGTGTAAGATCCTTCGACTACGCAGTCTGTAGACTGCTCCGCTCAGGATGACAAGATTTTCTGGATGAGGAGTATCTCTATGAAGCGTGTTTTCTTAATCGTTCTGGATTCCTTCGGCATCGGGGCCATGCCGGACAGTGAAAAATTCGGCGACGTGGGGGTGAACACTCTGCGCTCCTGCGCGACTTCTCCAAAGCTGCACATCCCCAACATGATTGCTGCCGGTCTTGGCAACATCGACGGCGTGGACTGCCTGCCCAAAACCGATGCCCCCATGGGCGCGGTTGCCCGGTTGACGGAACAGTCCATGGGCAAGGACACCACCATCGGCCACTGGGAGATCTCAGGCATCATCTCCCCCGAACCCCTGCCCACCTATCCGGAGGGCTTCCCCAAAGAGGTGCTGGATGCCTTTGAAGCCGCAACGGGGCGGGGCGTGCTGTGCAACAAGCCCTATTCCGGCACGGATGTGATTCGGGACTATGGCAAAGAGCACATGGAGACGGGCAAGTGGATCGTCTACACCTCTGCCGACTCCGTGTTTCAGGTTGCCGCCCACGAGGATGTGGTTCCGCTGGAGGAACTGTACGATGCCTGCCGCAAGGCCCGGCAGATTCTGCGTGGCAAGCACGGCGTGGGACGGGTGATTGCCCGGCCCTTTGTTGGAAATCCCGGGGAAGGCTTCCGCCGCACCGCCAACCGCCACGACTTTTCCCTGGAGCCGCCGGCTGAAACCATGCTGGATGCCGTGAAAGCGGCAGGGCTTGACTGTCTTGCCGTGGGCAAAATCCACGACATTTTCGCGGGGCACGGGGATACGGAGTATGTGTTCAACAAGAGCAACCGGGATGGTATGGCCCATACCGATGATTTTGCGGCACGGGATTTTCACGGCCTGTGCTTTGTGAATCTGGTGGATTTCGACATGGTCTACGGCCATCGCCGGGACATTGACGGCTATGCGGGCGCTCTGTCGGAGTTTGACGCCTGGCTGGGGGAATTCCTGCCCAAGCTGGGGCAGGAGGACATTCTGATGATCACCGCCGACCACGGCTGCGACCCGGCCTACACCGCTACCACGGACCATACGAGGGAATATGTCCCCCTGCTGGTGCTGGGCAAGGGCGTGAAACCTGTGAATCTGGGCACCAGGGATACCTTTGCCGATATCGCTGCCACGGTTACGGAGTTGCTGGGCGTGGCGTTCCAGACTCCCGGCAGAAGTTTTGCAAAGGAAATACTGCATTCGTAGGGGACGGCCTCCGGACGTCCCGCTGATACCCTGTCCGGACGGGGCGTCGAGGACGCCGCCCCCTACGGCGGTCTGTTTTGGAGTGTTGATATATGGAACCGAACGAATTATGTAAACTTGCAATCGAGGCCATGGCTCATGCCTACGCCCCCTATTCCGGCTTTACGGTGGGGGCGGCGCTGCTGTGCGGCGATGGCACGGTCTATCAGGGCTGCAACATCGAAAACGCAGCCTACAGTCCAACCAATTGCGCCGAGCGCACCGCCTTTTTCAAGGCCGTCTACGACGGGCACCGGGACTTTACCGCCATCGCTGTCTGCGGCGGCAAGGATGGCGTGATTACTGGGGTCTTCCCGCCCTGCGGGGTCTGCCGTCAGGTCATGCGGGAGTTCTGCGGAGATGATTTCCGCATTTATCTGGTCAATGCGGCGGGGTTTGAAACCGTGACCCTTGCCCAGCTTCTTCCCTTTGGCTTCCGCGCGGAGGAGCATATGTCCATAAACGGGTGACAGTTGCTCATCCTTGGAGGAAATTCCCGGAAAGTTCACATTTCGGTGTTGATTTTTTGTGGGAAATGTGCGACAATGAAAAAGGTATGTTCCGATACCGAATCCTAAAATTATGGAGGAATACATCATGAAAAAGATTCTGGCTGTGCTGCTGACTCTGGCGATGGTGCTGGGTCTGGCTGCCTGCGGCGGCTCCTCTGCCCCCGCTGCCACCGAGGCTCCCGCGGCTACCCAGGCTCCTGCCGCCACGGAGGCTGCTCCCGCCGCCACCGAGGCCCCCGCTGCCACTGAGGCTCCCGCCGCTGCCGCTTCTGCTGACGACATCCCCGACGAGATGACCTCTGCCGACGGCAAGTATCAGGTGGCTTTCGTCACCGACGTGGGCCAGCTGAAGGACAAGTCCTTCAACCAGGGCACCTATGACGGCGTGAAGCTGTACGCTGCTAACGCTGGCAAGTCCTACAAGTACTATCAGCCCGCCGGCGGCGATCAGGCTACCGATGACGACCGTTACGACGCCATGAAGCTGGCTGCCGACAACGGCGCTGAGGTCATTGTCTGCGCGGGCTTTATGCAAGGCACCGCTCTGGCGAAGGCTGCCGCTGAGTTCACCGATGTGAAGTTCGTCTTCATTGATGGCTGGGCACTGGGCATGAACAACGTTGCCGGTATCTGCTTCCGTGAGGAGCAGTGCGGCTACCTGGCCGGCTACGCCGCTGTTATGGACGGCTACACCAAGCTGGGCTTCTGCGGCGGCGGCGGCGGTACCAACGCTGCCTGTGACCGCTACGGCTACGGCTTTGTGCAGGGCGCTGACGCTGCCGCTGCCAAGCTGGGCGTGCAGGTCGATATGAACTACTCCTGGCTGTATGGCTCTTCCTTCCAGGCCTCCAACGATCTGCAGACCATGGCTGCCGGCTGGTACACCAATGGTACTGAGGTCATCTTCGCCTGCGGCGGTTCCATGTTCCAGTCCATCGCCGCTGCCGCTTCCGCTGAGGACTGCGCTGTCATCGGCGTTGACGTTGACCAGTCCTTCGACTCCCCCACCGTTATCACCTCCGCTATGAAGGGCATCGGTGAGGCCGCTCAGCAGGCTCTGAAGGCCGCTGAGACCGAGGACAGCTGGAATGCCTTCATCGGCGACGGCAGCACCTCCATCACTCTGGGCGCTGCCGAGGGCGCTGTGGGCCTGCCCACCGCCACCTGGTCTCTGGAAGGCTGGACCGTTGCTGACTACGAGGCAATGCTGGCTGACATCGTTGCCGGCACCGTGGTCATCGACAACGCCGACGTTCCCGAACCCGCCAGCACTGCCAATGTGACCATGAACATTGTCAAGTAATTTCTGACGGAGCGCGAAGTGAACTCCGACGCAATGTAGGAATATTCTAAGCGGAGTGGCGCAGCGTCAGCGGCGCCACTCCATTTTTTGTATGAGACTGCGGTACAGCGCCCGCCCGGTGACTGGGATTGCTGCCGATTACCCTCGGAAAACAGGGAATCCGATGCTCGGCCTTATACTAATATGCGATTGAAAGTAGACTTGGATTTCCACGAATAAATCGTGATAAAAAAGGCCGAGGACGCAGATGGGCTTGCTGCCCATCAAGGACGAGAACGCATTTTAGCGCGATTTAGGCCGGAAATACTGTCTGATTTTAATCGCATATTAG
>JALFXH010000133.1 GCA_022786965.1 Clostridiales bacterium | reverse complement strand
GTGACTAAGTTCGTCCTGGGAGAGCGCATAAATCGGGATATCAAATAGCTTTTTCATATACTCTCCCTATTCCAATCGCCTGCGGAAGCAGACCACTTCTCGGCAAAATCACCGCTGTCAATAGCTGCGGCGAAGGGATTTGCAAGAAATACCTTGATCGTATGCAGCACTGTGCTATAGTCATCGGTCTTGATATCCGTTTTCCGGCAGAATGCCCGCCACTTTTTCTGCATAGCATCGTCGCCGTCAAAAGCCGTGATCTGCTCAAACTGTGCCACAGTAAAAGTATGGTTGCGGTTGGCAAAGGTCTTTCTCAGAGCCTCCGTCAGCACCGCTCCGTCAAAGTCAAACTTGTTGGCCAGATAATAAATATCGTAATAATCCTTCATGCGGCTGGAGAACTCCATCAGATTCAGAATTGCATCCAGCTTTTCCGCAATGGTGGTCTCCAGGGAGTATGTATTGACCACAGGAGCATCGAACCCTTCCAGCTGGGTAGGGATCTTCCGCTTTTCCTGTTTTGGGACGATGACATCGCCGATACCGAAGTCAATACCAAAGGGAGTCTTGGTGTTTTTGATCCTGGCCACCACCGTTGCGCCTACACCGGCATATTTCTTGGTGACGGCGATCGGCGCAACACTCTTGATCTCGAAGGTCACAAAATCATTTTCGGTGGGAACAGCAATGATCTCCTCCAGCACCGCTTTGACCTGCTCCGGAGTATTGGGAACCTTGCGAAGCAGAAAGTCCACATCAACAGTCACACGACTGTCAAAATCCGTAACCGCATACACAAACAGGCCGCCCTTCAGCACAAAGTTCTCGGCATACCTGGATTTTTCCAGGCGGCGCAGGAATTCTTCCTGGCAAAAGAGCTGCAGGCACAGCTGATGACTTCGCCCGCTTGCCGCTGCTTTATTCTTCAGTCTTGCCAGTATGGATGCTGCCATATCAGCCATTGAGAAGCACCTCCATCAGTTCGATTGCCTTTTTATATACACGCAGCTTTTTAGCATATATGGAAAGATGGTTCAGGTTCTTTTGGGGATCGTTTGCATAGGCATTCAGCGCCTTGGAGAACAGTTCGGTATCCAGCCGGGAGCGATATTTGAAGCAATCGCAGATTGTACGCTCCTTGTCATAGACGGGGAGTGTGGTACCATGAAAGTTACCGGTGGTTTTGCCAAGTTCGTACAGATCCTGCTGAACAAAATAGGTTTGCAGGGGAAGGGCATCCACATCCAGCTTCGTTCTGGATATTGTTCGTGGAACGGCAACAGACCACTTGCGCGGAGCAAAGTCACTGTATCCGTAATGGAACAGTGCAGACTCAACGCATACGATGCCTTGGGGAATCAGTGTCGCCAGCATCTGCTCCTCCGTGGCTTCATTCTGCTCAGCCATTTGATAGTAGCCATGCCGGACACGATCCAGGTAACCGGCATTGCACAGGCTGACAACATCGACTGCACGGATTCCTGCCGCTACAAAATCAGCGGATTTGGCGATGCCGCCTTTGCTCTCGATCACATCCCTTGCGGCAGCACGAAGATCCACGCAATCACCTGCTTTCAAAATAAAATTCGCTCACACACGCTGCTTTTGTGTGTCCTTATTTTATTATATCCATCGGGTGACAAGATTGCAACAAAAATTCACACACACTCATCAAATAAATGTGTGCGATAATAAGGATAACATGAAAAGCATTCCGCACAGTGATCAGTCGTGTGGAATTTTGTCCAATCTCGAAAGGGTGTCGCGTTTCGCGACACCCTTCTGACGTTAAATATCATCCAATGAACGGAAACCGTAAGGATTTACAGGCTCAACCTGAGGCAGAGGAAACCGTACGGAATGCTGTACAGAAGCCGCTTGACTGGTTATCTGTGAAGAGATGCCGGGGTGTCGTGAAACGCGACACCCCGGCATTTTTGCAATGTGTTTCTACCCGGTGGTTCCTATAATCTTTTCTCCAGTCCAGCTTTTCCCTGTGCGTTTACAAAGTTCGTTTGCACGATGTAGAAAACAGGAAGCCTGCCATGGCTTACAGTACCTTTGTAGCATTTGCAGACTGAAGATGCAGCGCTTCCGGATATCGCCTCGCAGCTGACCGCGCTGGCGAAAAATACGCAAATGTGATCAACCGCTGCCATAATGTGACAAGTTAGTTCCTAAAATACAGAATCCATTTCCTTTAGAATAATAGCAGCCAGAGCGAACGCTCTGATTGTCCAGTCCGTTACCACCCATCAGGCGGAACTAGCACTATTTGTGCTAGTAATGCAGCAAAAGTAGCACAACCAGTCCCTGTTGGAGGCCCCTTGGAATCGGTACAATACGCAAGTAAGAAAACCCATAACCGAAATCTTGAAAACGGAATACCATTCACCACATACATTCCCGTACAAGAAGCTATGCGGGCGGCACGCCGAGACTTCCCAAAAAGGAACAGCCGTGATCTGTTTTGCGCCAATCATGCAGTCCGTTACCACGCGGCAGGCGGAACTGGCACTATTTGTGTCAGCAAAGTGGCACAACCAGTCCCTGTTGGAAGTCCTTTGGACTCGGTACAATACGCATGTAAAAAGCCGCAACCTGAATCTTGAAAATTTAATATCATTCACCAGATACATTACCGTGCAAGGAGCTATGCGGGCGGCACGCCGAGACTTCCCGAAAAGGAACAGCGATTCATGCCAGCCCCCAAATGTCGGATTGCAACCGGCACAGCGACGAACTTGCACAGGGATAATGATACTTCCGTAATTCGCGGCCCGGCCATAAGGAAGGCGGGGAGGTTAGATTCCTATGGAGCAGCACAGCAGGCTGCCGTCTGGTGACTTCCCGTATCTCAGGGCGTCGAGGACAAATATGGGATTAAAGATCCATGTTTCTACGCAAGCCTTCTTCGCACATTCGCGGATTGGGTGAATTTCCTGTACAATGGGTTTACACAAGAAAGGAGGTAAGCAATATGGAAATCGCATATGTCAAATGTGGAGATTATTACATTCCCGATCTGACCTTGCCGGAGGAGCCGCGACCCATGGGGAAATGGGGGCGGATGCACCGGGAATACCTGAAGGCAACGCATCCCATTACCTACACCAATCTGATTCTGTCCGGGAAGCTTTGGACCTATCTTGCGGACCTAAACGAACAGGCGCAGCTACGACTGGACACGCTGGTGTCCCAGATGAAAGCCGCCGAAGGAATTACAGAAGCATTGAAAGCCAGAGACCCGATGCAATGGGTGCAGCGGATGAACAGCATCCGGGACAGAGCGGAGGAAATTCTCCGTGAGGAGCTGATTTATGTATGACAGCACTGGAATTTGTTTCTTTTCTTGACCGCTACATTGCCGATAAACCGCCGAACTTTGGCGATGGTGATTCCGTCCTGACCCTTTTGTATGAAGCGTACAACGATGCAAACAACATGGACAGTGTCGACATCAAAGCTGGTTTTCATGAATTGTACCAGGCAATGAACGGAATGCCCCTGCGGGAGATGGACACGATTGTGAATCCCGTCTGCGCCCTTTGCCGGGACTACGAGCAAGCTGGATTTGTACATGGCGTGGAGGTTGGAATGCTTCTGGCAAAGGAACTGAATAAAGCATATACCTGAACAAAAAGCCCATCGAACGCGGCACGCTGCACGCTCGACGGGCTTTTTCATTTACAACGCACGCTTCACCCGGCACGGGGACGAATTGTTCAATCGCGCCTCCATTTCCGCTTTTGCGGAGGTGGAGGCTTTTCTTATACTTGAAAGAATCATCTCCCAGAAACGCAAGAAAGGAATCATCGTGATCAACTTCGCACAAATCAAACAGTCCATTACCACCCGGCAGGCGGCGGAGGCCTACGGGCTTTCCGTCAATTCCCGCGGTATGTGCCGCTGCCCCTTTCACAACGATCACACGCCCAGCATGAAGGTGGACGAAACCTTCTACTGCTTCGGCTGCGGGGCCGTGGGAGATGTGATCACCTTCACCGCCCGACTATTTGGAATCAGCGCCGGTTCCGCTGCGAGGAAACTGGAAGTAGATTTCGGAATCGTCGGCGGCGATGTGGCTGTCATCCAGAAATCCCCGGCGCAGCGAAAATTTGAGGACTGGGTGTATCACGCCCGGGAGGTTCTGCGGGCATACAATCTGCTGCTCGTGAAGTGGAAGTCCAGACCACCCAATCCGGGGCAGGACTTCCCACCTCACTTTACGGAGGCACTTCAAAACAGCGCCACAGCAAAGGAGCTGCTGTGGGAGCTGTCCTTTGGTACGGAGGAAGAAAAACAGGACATCTATTTACACTACAAGGAGAAAATCAAGGAATATGAACAGCGAATCCACGACTATGACAAAAGAGGAAATCCGTCTGATGCTCCAGACGAACAGCAAGGGAGCCGTCATGCAGAGTCTCGGAAACTGCATGCTGGTCTTCCAGAATGACCCCCTTCTGAAAGGTTCCATCCGCCGCAACAGTCTCACCGAACGGATTGACATTGAGAAGGATCTGGGCTGGTGCCGCTCCGATACAGCGGTAACAGACACGGATATCAACTACCTGCGGCTGTATTTTGAGGAGAACTACAGCATCACCGCGGAAAAGAACATCCAGTGCGCGCTGGATATTGTGGCAAATGAGGCACACTACCACCCCATCTGCGATGTTTTGCTGGGGCTGCAATGGGATGGTGAGGCGCGCATCTGCAACGCACTGACCAGGTTTCTGGGCGTAGAGAAAACACCGTACACAACGGAAGCCTTCAAAATCTTTCTGCTGGGCGCGATTCAGCGGGTCTTCCATCCGGGCAGCAAATTTGATACCATGCTGTGTCTGGTGGGCGGGCAGGGTGCAGGCAAGTCCACATTCATCCGCCTGCTGGCCATGAATGACAGCTGGTTTTCGGATGACATCAAAAAGCTGTCGGACGACAATCTGTACCGGATGCTCTACGGACACTGGATTATTGAGATGGCAGAGATGCTGGCGACCGCGAATGCCAGGAGCATTGAGGAAATCAAATCCTTCCTGAGCCGCCAGAAGGACACCTATAAGGTCCCTTATGAGAAATACCCGAAGGATCGCCCCCGACAGTGCGTGTTTGCCGGCACCTCCAATACCATGGACTTTCTGCCGCTGGACAGGAGCGGCAACCGTCGCTTTCTCCCGGTGCTGGTCAACGCGCAGAAGGCGGAAACCCACATTCTGGCAGACGAAGCCGCCTCCCGGGCGTACATCCGGCAGGTCTGGGCTGAGGCTATGACCATCTACCAGAGCGGAAATTATAGTCTGGTTCTTCCCCCAGAGCTGGAAGAAATCGCGCGGACTGCACAGCGGGAATTTATGCCGGAGGACAGCAAGGCCGGACTGATTCAGAAATTCCTGGACAGCTACAAGGGAGACTATGTCTGTTCTCTTATGCTCTACCGGGAGGCACTGGGCAACGGTTTGTCCGAGCCGAAGCAACAGGAGCTGCGGGAGATCGGCAGTATTATGAACGATTCCGTCACCGGCTGGGAGAAGGGTGCTCAGCACCGCTTTGAAATCTACGGACAGCAACGCTCCTGGCGGCGTATCAAAGCGGAAGCCTTCCCGCTGATCGAAGAGCAGCTGGCCCTCCCGGATGGCTGGGCGTAAACGGCTGCGGTTTGTCTCGTTGACAGGATAATCCCATTTTCTGTCCAGCCAATCTTCAAAAGAGGTGATTTTACTTGAAAACTTGCAATAATTCTTCTTTTCCCTTTTGTAAACAAGGGGGATATAGAAAAAGCTATGGAGCACATGACACAACAAGAAGTTATTCGGTGTGCGTTGACGCACCGGGATTACAGGAGGACACAGCTTGCAGACAAACACACCACCACGCGCAGAGTTCTTACCCATCGACAAACTACGCCCCTTTAAGAATCATCCCTTCCGGGTGAAGGATGATGCCGAAATGGACCAGCTGGTTTTCAGTATCCTGACCCAAGGGCTGTTGACGCCCATTGTGGTTCGGAAAACCGATACAGAGGAATACGAGGTGATCTCCGGTCATCGGAGACTCCGGGCGTGCCAAAAGGCAGGAATCGAAACGGTTCCTGCTTTAATTTATTCCATGGATCGGGATGCCGCCATCATCGCACTGGTGGACAGTAACCTCCACCGGGAGCACCTGCTGCCCAGCGAGAAAGCCTTTGCGTACAGGATGAAAATGGAGGCGATGAGCCATCAGGGAAAAACTTGTGGACAAGTTGGCCACAAGTCCAGGGATTTTCTTTCCGATGACGAAAGCGGCCGGCAGATTCAGCGCTACATCCGCCTGACCTATCTCATCCCAGAGATTTTGCAGATGGTGGATGAACAGAAAATTGCCCTGACCCCCGCTGTGGAGCTTTCCTATCTGACAGAATCAGAGCAGCGGGATTTGCTGGAGACCATGGAAAGCGAGGATTGCACGCCCTCGCTTTCCCAGTCCCAGCAGCTAAAAAAGTTGAGCCAGTCAGGGGTGCTGAGCATGGATCGGATTCTGGAGCTGTTGCAGCAGCCCAAGGCCAACCAGGGAGAAAAACTGCGGTTTGATCTGAAAGACATCCGCCATTACTTCCCCAAGAACTATACCACTGAGAGAATACAGAAAACAATTCTGCAATTACTGGAAAAATTCGAACGAAACTGGAAAAGGAGATCCCTCGATGAACGATAAGACTAGAAATATGAGCGTTATGAACATCAAGCAGACCGTGGAGCGCGCAAACGCCAGCGGCATCAACATCAGCGAGTACACCCTGCGCCGTGCTATCCGCACCAGGCAGCTGCCCTGCAAGGTCATTGGCAGAACCTACCTGATTCCCTGGGATGGTTTTCTGCGCTGGGTCAACTGCGAACAGTAAGCCGCACATTTGCCACACGCTGGCTCACAGTTTATGATAGCTGTGAGCCAGTCCCACGGAAAGGAGAATGTGTATGGCATCCATCGAACCAAGATATAATAGAGCCGGTCAGTTGATGCACTATCGGTTGATCGTCTCCGGAGGTCTAAACTGGGAAGGAAAACAGATTAAGCGCACCACCACATGGAAACCACCCCGTCCGAACATGAGCAAGAAACAAATGGAACGGGAAGCGATGGCCGCGGCCTTCAAATTTGAAGAGGCAATCCAGGCAGGTTATGATATCGACAAGGTGAAACGCTTCTGCGATTATGCAGACTATGTACTGGATTTGAAGGAGCGCAACGGCCTTGCACCAACCACGATCGAGCGGTATCGGGCGATGCTCCCGAGAATCAACGATGCCATCGGGCACTTGAAACTGACCCAGATTCGTCCACAGCACCTGAACGATTTTTACAAAACGCTGTCCGAGAATGGTGTCCGGAATCTGGGTGCCATCGCTGTGGCGAAGAAGGTGTTGAAGAAAAAAGTGGAAGCATTGGGCCAGCCCAAGCATGTTATCGCCAGAGAATCCGGCATTGCCCATACCACATTGAACGCAGTGTTAAATGGTAAGGCTGTGAAGCTGGAAACAGCACAGGGCATTGCGGATGCACTGGGATACTCGGTGTCAGAAATGTTTACGGTATCCGACCGGAAGAAGCCCCTGTCCAACAAAACCATTCTGGAGCATCACCGCCTGATCTCCATGATTCTGGCGCAGGCGGATAAGGAAATGCTTGTCCCGTACAATCCCGCCGCGAAAGCCTCGCCGCCCAAAGTGCCGAAGCATGAGGCGGACTACTTCCAGCCGGAGGAGATTGCCGACATTGTCAAAGCGCTGGAAAAGGCTCCTGTCAAGTGGAAAGCCATGTCCTACATTCTCATCGATACCGGCTGCCGCCGGGGAGAATTGATGGGACTTCAATGGAACTGCGTTGACCTGGACAAAGGCATTATGATGATCCGGCAGGCACTTCTGTACACAAAGGAAAAAGGCACTTATGTTGGCCCACCCAAAACCGGGCAGCCCCGGGCCATCTGTTTATCCCCGGAAACCATCGGGGTTCTGAAGGAGTATCGCACCGAACAGCTTCGGACGAAAATCCGTCACGCAGACATCTGGCAGGATACGGGGTTCCTGTTTACCAAGGACGACGGTACGCCCATGCACCCGGACAGCATCACCGACTGGCTGAAAAAATTCAGTGAAGAAAATGATCTGCCCCACATTCATCCGCACGCCTTCAGACATACCGCAGCTTCCATGATGATTGCCAACGGTGTGGATCTTGTGAACGCAGCCGCTGAGCTTGGACATGCTACCGCTTCCACAACATTGAATATCTACGCCCACCAGGTGGCAAGGGCCCGCGCAGAAGCCAGCGGCATCCGCGCCGGTGCTTTCGCAGTTTTAAGACAGGCATGACAATCGCCCACACGAGATTATACATGTCTCGTGTGGGCGCATTTTTCTGTTTTTCGATTGGATACCGGCAATGGGTGTAGTGAAACACGCCACCCTTCCATCAGAGTATCTCCCTACCCAAACCACGGCATAGCACACTTTTCGTTGATCTCTGCAAGTCAGAATTAAAAAAGAAACAATCCGAGAATCCCTCAAACGTTATTTTTCGCTATCTGGAAAATTTCCTGTCAGCGTTTACAAAACGCGTTGCCTGCCCGAAGGAGCAGATCTGGGGTTTGGGGGATTCCCCCAACAAGCGAAAATCCGGCTGGGTAGCACCCAGACACTGCTTGCCGCTACTACGAACCACTAAGAAACAGAGCTGCTATTCCCTCCCGACATCTTCCGCGTCAATCACACGATAACCGGCCTCTTTCAGTGCCTGAGCAAAGATGCCCGCCCCGGGGATCAGCTTTCCGGAAAAGCTCCCATCGTAAACCTGGTTCACGCCACAGGTGGGACTTCTGGATTGCAGAACCGCGCATTGGATTTCCTCCGAAGAAAGCTGCTTCATAGCCATTTCTACTGCCTCGCGCATAGCAGTGTCCACATTCTTTCCGTCCCGATCCATCAGCACTCCGTCTACGATTTCAATAGGTGTTCTGGGGCACCCCATCCCGGCCATCAGCTCCGGGCAGATTGTCAAAACTTCTTTGCCCCGCACAAACTCCGCAACCGCTGGGCTGTAGTTATTGCCGCCGTTGTATTTGCAGTTTTCACCGAGCAAACAGGCACTAACCAGAATTTTCATATCAACTATTTCACTCCACACTAGAAGGTATATCCAAATTCTTGAAGCCGATTTTTGCACAATTCCCGTTCTGACTCTGTAAACAGTTCATAATACTTTGGATTTAGAACATGGGCTTCTATTGATAAATCCAAACGGCCACATTCCCAGAGGGTAGTAAACCCGTCCGTTCCGCCGGGTTTGCTGATTAACTGCTTCGCAGCAGCTATGCCGCCCTTAGTAGAGATTAGCTGAAGAAAGCGGGTGGGGTTGTAACCACATTCTTTCTTTGCAGTCATGTAAATGCCTATCATTTCCTGTTCGAACTGTTTTCCAATGTCATAGTATGCACCGCCCTGCCAATTCGCTTTCTCATTCAAAGTGTGAAACTACAATACTATCCAGCTGGGCTGCAATTTGAGAAAAAGGTTGGTTCAAATCCAGCGTCCGCACTGTAATTTTATTGCCACTCATGTGATAAACATGGTTGGGTTGGACAATCTCATCTGTCTGCGCATATAAGAGCATACCAGAAACTGTGTGTGGCTGATCGCCGTACGCAGCATCCTTATTCTTCACATAAGTAAATATCTGATAAAGATTGCCAGAGTGGATTGAATTAACACCATACTGGTTCTGGGTAGTATGACCATAATACTTGGCATCAATGATCAGCATTGTATTTCCCTTAGACAGCATAATATCTGTCTGCATAACGGGTAGCATCGAATCGAAATCGTCATCCAACTGCCATGGAATTTGAGATGCACTTGCCTTAATTTCTGGATGCTCCTTGCGATAATATTCCAGGATGAATCTTTCATACAATCGGCACATCCGTTGTTCGTCCAGAAAGTCCATCAGTTTTGAACCGTCGGTAGTATTGCTTTGAAGGAGGCCCTTAATAACCAGATAGCAAGTAGATATCAGCATACGATAAGACTGGTTATTTCGATTATACTGAAGCCGCCAGTTAATATCATGAACATCAACAGAATCTACATCGCTAAAGAAAATCAACAGCTTTCGCAGTTCTTTTTTCCTGGGTTTAGAGATGTCTGAGCGAATCAGCAGTTCCATAGTAGACTTCAAAATCCGGTTCATGTAGCTGTTGACAGTAAAATCGTCATATGTGCAAACCAGCTGTTTGCGCAGCATGGACTGCGTTTTCATAGACTCGGAAATATCAATTTTGCCGCGCAAAGAGGATAGGGATTCCGTCTGAGGGATATACTCCTTGCCAAGACCCCGTTTTAGCTGAAGAGAAACACCTCTGGTGAGAATTGCTGCACACAGTTCTCGGACATTATTAAATTGTTCAGCCGCAATATCCTTATACCCGTTTTCGTTCAGAACCTGAAACGCATAAGCGAGCATATAGTATACATTTTGAACAGGAATCACTTAATTGCACTCCTCAGTTTTTCAGACCAATCCTTAATCTTCAGCGGCTCATCAAACCAGTATTCTTTCAGCATGGGAATCAACTCGTATTCAACAATGCCAGACAGTGTACGGTCAGTAATAGACTCAGTCGTCAGGTTGCAGAAGTAACTGTGTCCAATACAAAATCCCTCTCCCAGGGAATCATCAGCAGAAATGGCATTATTAAGAGCTTCAACAGCATGAATCAGCTTATCAAACTTCTCATTTCCCAGACTCATGCGGTAGTCACGGAATCCATCGGTATTGAAGCCAGGACGCATTTCATAGAACGCAAAACGGCGGCGCAGCGCATGGTCCAGCATCGCTAAGCTGCGGTCTGCTGTATTCATCATACCGATAATGTAAACATTCTTCGGCACTGCGAATTTTTCGTCAGAGTAAAGAAGCTGGAGCTGAATGCCACGCTTGTCGCTTTCGATCAACATGAACAGTTCACCGAATATCTTGCTCAAATTACCGCGATTGATCTCGTCAATAATGAAGAAATAGTCGTTATCGCTGTCGATCTCGGCCTTCTTACAAAAATTGTAGAAAGCGCCCTTCTTTAACTCAAAGCCAGACTCAGACGGACGGAATCCCATGATAAAGTCTTCGTAAGAATAGCTCTGGTGGAACTGGATCATCATAACCCGCTCCTGATCTTTTACGCCCATCATGGAATAGGCCAGACGTTTGGCTGCAAAAGTTTTTCCAACACCAGGCGCGCCTTGGAGAATAATATTTTTCTTGGTCCGAATCAGATTGACGAGGGTATCATACTCCTCCTCATCCATATATACATCCTTCAGGAATCCTGCTTCATCGTAGGCAGAATATGCAACGATCTGTTCTTCCTCATCGTCATCCGTGTCAGCAGCAAACAGAGCACATAGTTTTTCTACATAGTCTGTGTAAGGAGTAATATCTGTCAGAGTTTTCAGGACAGCCTGACCACCGGGGTGGGGCCACTCCCCCTTGTGCGTCCAATTGACCAAGCGACGATGGGGATAAGATGGGTCAGATTCCAGATACTCATATTCGGATGTAACAACACCCCGTCCAATGATCTGGGAACGTCCTTTTTTAACAAAGACCACATCACCGATCTTAATCTCGTTTGCAAACTGCCATGTGGCATGAGCCGCATTCATATAAGTCAATGTCGGATCGTATGTATCTTTCATTTTCTGCTTCATAGCTTTCTTGCTATCGAAAGTACGCAGATCACCAATCTCTCCCCAGCCAATGGCCATGATGCCATCTTTGTAGAAAGTATCCCACATTGCGGAACCTTCACCGGGAGTATACATCCAGTACCGAATGCTCTCTGTTTTGGTATCCGCTAAGGTATCCGGTTCATCCTCGTTGCTTTTTACACCGGCCGCACAGTATTTATAGTAGATTTGCGCGAATTCCACACTGGAGATACCGCACTTCTTAACGAAAGACATAATCTGTCCCATACGAACAAACGGAATGTGGCTGGGCTCCATTTTCAGGAAACGCAGAACAACGATCTGATAGTCCTTGCTGTAGAAAACAGGCAGGATTTCGGGGTAGAGCATCTGGTAATATTTCAGCACCCAGACGTTGTCAATGATGGAAATATGGCTTAGTTCCTCATAAAGGGCTTCATAATCTTCGACTGATGACACGAAAGTGTGCGCATCCAATATTTCGGCGCCTTTGATCAAACTATCCCGGATGCTTTCAGCAACTCCGATTGCTTCTTCCTCAGATAACTTCTGGGGCTTTCCAGGAGAGCCTGTCATCCAACATTGGTTTTTCCTGTGGTAGAACAAACCGAACTTAAATGCAGAACCACCTGCGATGCTGCCATAAATTTCACGCATCTGTGGATGGAACTCCAACATATAGCACAAATTGTTCTTATTCTCAATATCGCTGTAAAACAGTCTGGTCAGCAATGCCTTACCAGAAAGATTCACAATGGTACCAGGGCCGAACTGTTCAACGAAGGGACTACGCAGATCGTGGTCCGTGGTCCGTAACGCCTCCATATCTTTGGCCTGTTCTGCGAACCATTCAGGGGAATACAGCACAGCATTTCCTGCCACATTGCTCACTTTCGCCAAAAAAGCAAGATACTTTTTGAAAGCATTTAGCGCCGCGCTGAATTCACCGTTGCCATGTACTTTGTTGACCGTGTCAAAATTCTCATGACTTACAATCATTTCGTACAGAGGATTGTACTCTTCGATTGTCAAATGCTCCATGATGGGCTTCTTCAAAGTAATTCCCAGCCAATCTGGCCCTTTTTCCAAGGCAGCTTCATATTTATCGGCCGTTGTGTCTTTATATGTATGGGAAGAATAGTTTCGAAGCCAATCTGCAAAAGATACTACAGTACTCATTGGGAACACTCCTTCTCTCTAAATATATCATTATTTGTGTGCTCTCCTATTTCTTGTAGCCTGTGCAGCCATCTCATCATACTGCCGTTCGTAAAGAAATTCAGCAAGGCTCCGTCGCAAAACCTTTCAGCACGAACAGCTCCAACAATCAGGGCGCAAACAACTTTTGCGTCCAAATTCTCTGCAATCGCACCACTCATAGACTGAGTGCTCCACTCCAGGCCGCTTTCTTCCAGGATATCTGGGTATCGGTTTAAATGCAATTCCGGATTATCCTCAACGAAGCCGCTCACATCATCTATGAAATTACTGACTAAACTAGAATACGCCACAAACGGAAATTGAATAGGACGTTCTATCGTTCCATCATTTTCCGTGTCAATTACCCAGTTGCCAATCTCCGTTTGATCCAACAATGGTATATATTTTGTTAATTTCTCAAAGCGATACATAGGAACCCCCATTTCCGGTCACTTTTTAGTTTATTATATCTCGTTTTTCTGGCTATTTCAACTACAGTAAGGCAGATATCCCTTTACCCAATATATTCTATCAATGAATGTGTGTAATAAAACGTACTTAATCACAAAAATAACAGGAATTTCATAATCGTCTGCAACCATTTCTCCATCAAATGGTTCCGCAACCAAACAATAATCAGCAATGCAAAAGGGTACAATAATCCCCTCCCAGATCCGCGAAACGGCATGGGAGAGGTTTTGAACATCGAATGCAGAACCAGTATCGAAAGATACGCTCAAACTGTAATGAAATTAATTGACCGATTCTTCATAAAGAAAGAGATATGTGGAAAGCAAAACACCGGGAAAAAGTTTAAAATTCCCGGTTTTTTGAAAAAGCATATTTGGGAACTATCCCCGCGGCTATCCCCCACGGCATTTTCGGTCGCTCCGTTTTGCGTCAAAAAGTTAGAAAAACACCGGATTTCTTATCGAAATCCGGTGTTTTTATGGTTGCGGAGGCAGGACTCGAACCTACGACCTCCGGGTTATGAGCCCGACGAGCTTCCAACTGCTCTACTCCGCGATATCCTTGCGCTCCTCTGAGCGCTCGTGTAGTATAACACAGATGTGTGGTTTTGTCAATACTTTTTTCTGAGCGGAATTCAGGAAGCGGTGTGCGCATTCCGGAACTCTGAATTTCATCGGTGGACAGGCCAGACTGCGGCTGGCCTGTCGTTTTGATTGGACGCCGCAATTCGTCCCAATCAAATCCAACCGAAAGCCCTCATCCAATACAACCAGAAGGTAATAGACAGCGCGGACAGGAGGGTGGACAGCAGTACCGCGTTGGAGGTCAGAACACTGTCGGCTTTCATGTTCTTCGCCATGACGAAACAGGCAACCGTTGTGGGAGAGCCAGCCATAATCAGAATGGCGATCATCTGGCTGTCCCGGAAGCCCAACGCCGCCGCCAGCGGCAGGAAGATGGCGGGCAGCAGGAGCAGCTTTACGAACGAAGAAACCGCCGCGCTCTTCCAGCGTCTCAGCGCCTCACTGCCGGAGAAGGACGCGCCCACTACCAGCAGGGCAATGGGTGTGGCAGTTCCGCCGATGGAGCTGAGGGCGCTGTCCAGCATGGCAGGGACCTGAATTCTGAGCAGGGAAAAGGGCAGGCCAGCCAGAATTCCCAAAATCAGCGGGTTCTTCGCCACGTTTATACAGGCCTTTTTGACTGCCTCCACACCATGCGATGCCGGAATCAGATGTCCTTCCTCATCCACCTGGGGCGAAAAACTGAGAATCAGCACGGAATATACGTTAAAGAACGGTACCGCCGACATGATCATCATGGGCACCATCCCGGCATCGCCATAAATATTGACAGCCAGGGCAATTCCCAGCACCGCCGCGCTGGATCGGGCCGAGGCCTGGGCAAAAGCGCCCACCTGACCCTTATCCTTCATAAAACACCATGCCGCCGCCCAGATACCCAGGAACATCGCCGTGGTGCCCAGAAAGCAGAACAGGCAGAAGCCCGGATCAAACTCACTGTAAAAGTCCATGCCCGCGATGGAGCGGAACAGGCTGATGGGCAGCGCGCAGCGGAACACATGCTCGTTGGCCGTCTTATTAAAGGCATCATTCAGGAAATGTACCTTCTGAAGCACAAAGCCCAGCGCGATCACCAGAAACACCGGAACTGTGGCGTTCAGGGCAAATACAAAATTATCCATCTATTTGAACAATCTTCTTTCTTTTAGGATTCTTCGGGAAACAGGGGGTAGTCCCGGACAAAGGAAATAAATGCCTCCACGCTTTTGGGGGTGTATTTTCCCTTTCGCCAGATAAGGCCAACCTTCTGCTCAATCTGCGGTTCGATGGGTACACCCACGATATCCGGGTGATCCTGCAAAAGCGAAGCAAAGAAAAAGCTGACACAGGTGTTGTTGTGGATCATGCTCTTCATGGTGTAGATCTGGCTGGTGTAGATCAGAATGTTGGGAACAACGCCGAGTCTGTCAAAGCGGCTTCGGATGGAGTGGTTCTGAACGGAATCCGTGTTGTACATGACCAGCGGCTGGGAGGCCAGCTCTTCCAACGTCACCGCCTGCCGCTTTGCCAGCGGGTGGGCCGGGTCTACCGCAGCCACAAAGTGATCCCGTCCGATGCACACCGAGTGAAACTTGTCGGGATCGTCCAGACTGAGGTTCACCAACGCCACATCCAGCTCTTCCTCCTGCACCAACGCCGCCGCACGGGCAGAGCCATACTCGTAGAAGGTCAGTTGGACATCGGGGTACTTATCGTTAAAATCATGGAGAAGATCCGGGAAGAAGGTGGTTCCCCACAGGGGCGGAATCCCCACCCGCACAGGTTGGCGGGAGCCACCCAGATCATGCAGCTGCATCTTCGCGGTTTCCACCTCCCGCAGTAGCCGCTCCGCCCGCTCATAAAAGCGTTCCCCATCTTCACTCAGGGACAGCTTGCTGCGGGTATGGGAGAAAAGCGTGACAGAGAATTCCTTTTCCAATTCCCGGATGGCCCCGGAAATGGCGGGCTGGGTCACAAACAGCTTTTTCGCGGCTTTGGTGATGCTGCCGCACTCCACTGCCGTGCAGAAATACTCCAGCTGGTTCAGATTCAAGCCGGTTCCCCCCCTGATTTTCAGATTCTATGGGGTATTTTATCACATTGCCCAAAAGAAGTAAATCATTTTGACAACATAAAGAAAACTGATAACCCCATTTTTATTGCTGATTTTACTTTTTCCCCGCGTTCTGTTACACTAAGCTCAGAAAGCAGACAGATACCGGCCGGTTCAGACTGCAAAACAAAAGAAATAGTAAGGAGGAACTCCAATGAGTCCCAGTACCATTACGCTGATCTTCCTGGCCTTCGCCATTGTCAGCTTCGTTCTGGAAAAAATCCCCCTGGGTCTGACCGCCACCATCGTGGCCATCGGCCTGAACCTCACCGGCGTTCTGGATAATTCCGCCACCTTTGCCGGTTATGTCAACAGCAACGTGATCCTGTGCGTGGGTATGTTCGTCGTCGGTCAGGCTCTGTTTGAAACCGGCATGGCCAACAAAATCGGTGGTCTGGTCACCCGGTTTGCCAAGACCGAGCGGATGCTCATCGTGTCTGTCATGGTCATCGTCGGCATCATGTCCGGCTTCCTGTCCAACACCGGCACCGCCGCCGTGCTGATTCCCGTGGTCTGCGGCATCGCCGACGAGTCCGGCTACTCCCGCTCACGGCTGCTGATGCCCCTGGTCTTCGCCGCGGCTCTGGGCGGCAACCTGTCCATCATCGGCGCCCCCGGCAACCTGATGGGTGTCAACGCCCTGCAGGAAATGGGCATGGAAACCAGCTTCTTCATGTACGCCCCCGTAGGCGTGCCCATGCTGATCGCGGGCATCCTGTACTTTGCCTTCATCGGCTACCGCTTCCTGCCCGACGGCACCCAGGCCGGCGAGGCAGTGGAAGCCCAGAAGGATTACTCCGATGTGCCCCAGTGGAAGCAGTTCGTCTCTCTGGCAGTGCTGGTGGTCGTGATCCTGGCCATGATCTTTGAAAAGCAGATCGGCGTGAAGATTCAGATTTCCGCCTGTGTGGGCGCGATTATCCTGGTTCTCACCGGCGTTATCTCCGAAAAGGAAGCTCTCAAGTCCATTGACCTGAAAGTTGTCCTGCTCTTCGGCGGCTCTCTGGCACTGGCCAAGGCCCTGGAAACCACCGGCGCGGGCAGCCTGATCGCCGATGCCATTGTGGGCGCCCTGGGCGCTAACCCCAACCCCATGATTCTGCTGCTGGTGATCTTCGTGGTAGGCTGCGCTCTGACCAACTTCATGTCCAACACCGCCACCACCGCCCTGATGGTGCCCATCGCCACCTCTCTGGCCCAGAGCCTGGGCGCTGACCCCCGCTCCATGATCATCGCCACCGTCATCGCCTGCTCCTGCGCTTACGCGACCCCCATCGGTATGCCCGCCAACACCATGGTGGTGGGTCTGGGCGGCTACAAGTTCAACGACTATGTGAAGGCCGGCCTGCCCCTGATTGCGGTGTCCTTCATCATCTGCATCGTGCTGCTGCCCATCCTGTTCCCCTTCTACGGCTAATACAATCAACATAAGGAGGATGTCCTATGAATAAGGAAGAAAATGTCAAGAGACTGACCGATATGGTCGCGGATTTCGTGGGCCACATCGGCAAGAAGCTGCCCGACGACGTGGTGGCCAAGCTTCAGGAACTGGGCGAAAAGGAGACCGATCCTCTGCCCAAGGTTCTGTACGAAACCATGACCCGTAACCAGAATCTGGCGGTTGCCCTGGATCGTCCCAGCTGTCAGGATACCGGCGTCATCCAGTTCTGGCTGAAATGCGGCACCAATTTCCCTTACATCAATGAGCTGGAAGCCCTGCTGAAGGAAGCCGTTGTGCAGGCTACCTTCGCCACCCCTCTGCGCCACAACTCCGTGGAGACCTTCGATGAGTATAACACCAAGAAAAATGTCGGCAAGGGTACCCCCACCGTCTGGTGGGATATCGTCCCCAGCTCCGACCAGTGCGAGATTTACGCCTACATGGCGGGCGGCGGCTGCACCCTGCCCGGCAAGGCCATGGTTCTGATGCCCGGCGCGGGCTACGAGGGCGTCACTGACTTCGTGCTGGACCAGATGACCAGCTATGGTCTGAACGCCTGTCCTCCCCTGCTGGTGGGCGTGGGCGTGGGCACCTCCATCGAGACCGCTGCCCTGCTGTCCAAGAAGGCCCTGATGCGTCCCATCGGCTCTCACAATGAGAACGCCAACGCCGCCAAGATGGAAAAGCTGCTGGAGGACGGCATCAACGCCATCGGTCTCGGCCCCCAGGGCATGGGCGGTAAGTTCTCCGTCATGGGCGTAAACATTGAGAATACCGCCCGTCACCCCTCCACCATCGGCGTTGCCGTAAACGTGGGCTGCTGGTCCCACCGCCGGGGCCACATCGTGGTGGACAAGGATCTGAACGTGACCTGCGACACCCATTCCACCTGGAAGTTTAACGGTTAATAGGAGGGAAAGTTATGATTGAGATTCGAGACGGAAAAAAGGTTCTCATTACCCCTGTCAGCGCGGAAGACCTGGCTGACATCCACATTGGCGACATTGTCTGGCTGGACGGCGACCTCATGACTTGCCGTGACGTGGCACACCGCCGCCTGATCGAGTACGGCAGAGCGTTGCCCTACGACATCCGCGACAAGGCCATTTTCCACGCAGGCCCCATCGTCCGCAAGATCGAAGGCACCGAGGACGACTACGAGATGGTCTCCGTAGGCCCCACCACCTCCATGCGCATGGAAAAGTTCGAGTACGACTTTGTGAAGGAAACCGGCGTCCGCGTCATCGTGGGCAAGGGCGGCATGGGTCCCAACACCGAGCGGGCCTGCAAGGAGTTTGGCGCCATCCACTGTGTGTTCCCCGCGGGCTGCGCCGTTGTGGCGGCCACCGAGGTGCTGAAAATCAAGGAGCATCACTGGGATGAGCTGGGTATGCCCGAGACCCTGTGGTGCAGCGATGTAAAGGAGTTCGGCCCCCTGATCGTGTCCATTGACCCCGACGGCCGGAACCTGTTCGAGGAGCAGAAGGTCGTTTATAACCAGCGGAAGGAAGCCGCCAAGCAGGCCATCTACCCCGAGGTCAAGTTCATTAAGTAAGCAAATCGGCCCTCCCCAAATTGGGGAGGGCTCAGACTGCCGAAAATCCCCTTCGGGGCTTTCCGACAGGGTTTTGCAGTCTGCCGCGCGCACTCCTTGTGCGCCGAAGGCGCACAACTCGCACACTTGCAGCCTGAGATGTATTTTCTGCCAGGTACACTCCCCGGCAGAAAATGGATTTCATTTTATTTGCCGCCGTTGCGGCAAATTCTGCGAAGCTTTTTCTACACGCTGAGCCCTCCCCATGTTGGGGAGGGCTCACTATTTATACCTTTTTCGTCCGTCTCAGCACCAGCACGCAGACCACCAGCACCAGCGGGAAGACGCTGCCTGCCAGCATACCCTTCTGCAGATTGTCGCCGCAGGCCTGGGTCACTGCCCCGGCAATCCCGGGGCCAAAGGCGCCGCCCAGGTCCCCCGCCATGGCCAGCAGTGCGAACATGGCTGTGCCGCCGTAGGGCATCCGCCGGGAGGAAATGCTGATGGTGCCGGGCCACATGATACCCACAGAGAAGCCGCAGACGATGCAGCCAATCAGCCCCACCATGGGGACCGCGGACAGGGACGCCATCAGATAGCACGCAAGGCACAGCACACCGGAGCCCAGCATGAACCCCGTCAACTCGATACGATCACCATATTTTCCGTAGAGCACTCGGCTGATGCCCTGGGCCACGGCAAACAGGCAGGGGCCGGTCAGATCGCCCATGGTCTTGCTCAGGCCGATGGCGGACTCGGCGTAGGCAGAGGCCCACTGGGCCATGGTCAGCTCAGATGCGCCGGCGCAGACCATCAGGACAATGGCCAGCCAGAACAGCGGCACCCGCAG
Source organism: Clostridiales bacterium (assembly GCA_022786965.1). Lineage (GTDB taxonomy): Bacteria > Bacillota > Clostridia > Oscillospirales > Oscillospiraceae > Faecousia. Next base: position 11,936 of record JALFXH010000133.1, on the reverse strand, counting down.
CAGGCCGCGAATGCCCATGCCCTTCCCCTCCTCCACCAGGGTCTCAATGGGGCAGGTGGCAAAGTTGTAGGTATTATATAAAGGAATCAGCGCCCACAGCAGGGCCAGCCACTTCCAGTTGTCGATGCCGAACACCGTGAAAAAGACCGTCGAAATCAGCACCACGCCCACGGAGCCCCAGCAGTAGAAGGAGTGGAGCAGGCTCATCACCGCTTCCTTGTGGTCGAAGGGGCAGGCCTCCACAATGGGACTGCCCAACACCTCCAGAAGGCCGCTGCCCACAGCGTAAATCACCACGCTGGTCAGAATCCCCGCAAAGGGGTTAGGAAAAATCTCCGGCAGAAACGCCAGCCCCGCAAGGCCAGCGGAGAAGCACAGCGACGAAGCCACGACGCAGGTTCGGTAGCCGATCCGGTCCGTAAATTTGGCGCACAGCACGTCCACAATCAGCTGGGTGAGGAAAAACGCCGTGGAGATCAGGGCAATCTGCCCCAGCGGAATGCCGTAATCACCGTGAAATTTCAGAAACAGCAGGGGCGCGAAATTGGCCGCGATGGCCTGGGTCACGAAGCCCAGGTAGCAGGCCAGCAGAGTTTTCCGGTAATTTTTGACCATGGTAACCATTCTCTCTTTCCTGACAAATGCTGCCATCATTATAACCCAGAGGCAGCAGGATAGCAACGGCATTTTTCCATCGTGCATTCTACCGAAGGGGCAGAGAAACCGGCGTCTGTCCCCACCGCGTTTTTCCGCAGACCGCGGCTCTTTGTTCTCACCTCGTGAACAAAAGAGCAATCTGTTCATAAGCCATAAATCTTTGTCCGTCCACCATGCGCAAACAGCATGAAATTGCCGTCAAATTTTATACAAATGAAACCGATGGTTTTTTCATTTTTATGCAATAAATAGAAATTGCGGTCAGATTCCCTCCTGAGAGAAATTCCTGTTTGACAGTGCTAACCCAGAGGACTATAATGTGGAACATAGCAAAAATGCCTGTTTTCCTGACGGATTTTCGGGCACTTTGCCGAACCCGCAGACTACGGGCTATTATCAAAGAGAAAGGAAAATGAAACATGAACATGAAACGAATCGTTGCTCTGGTTCTGGCAATGGTCATGGCGCTGAGTCTGGCTGCCTGCGGCGGCTCTGCTTCCAGCGCTCCCGCTGCCACTGCCGCTCCCGCGGCTGCCGGTGATGCGGCTCCTGCCACCACCGCCGCTGCCGACGGCGACAAGGTCCTGAACGTGATGGTCGAGGTCGAGGTGGAAAGCCTGGATCCTCAGGTCGCCACCGACGGCACCAGCTTTGAGGTTATTGCCAACTACACCGACGGCCTGACCCAGATGGACGCCGACGGCGCTGCCATTCCCGCCATTGCCGAGAGCTGGGATGTGAGCGAGGACGGCACCGTCTACACCTTCCACCTGCGGCAGGATGCCAACTGGTCCAACGGCGAGCCTGTGACCGCCGACGACTTCATCTTCGCCTGGCAGCGTGCTGTTGACCCCGCTTTGGCTTCCGAGTACAGCTATATGCTCAGCGACATCGGCCAGGTCAAGAACGCCGCCGCCATCATCGCCGGCGAGATGGACAAGAGCGAGCTGGGCGTCAAGGCCATTGACAGCAAGACTCTGGAGGTCACTCTGGAGGTTCCCGTCAGCTACTTCCTGAGCCTGATGTACTTCCCCACCTTCTACCCTGTCAATCAGGCCTTCTTTGAGGGTCTGGCCGACGGCACCTTCGGCACCAGCCCCGAAACGGTTCTGAGCAACGGCGCTTTTGTCCTGACCAGCTATGAGCCCGCCGCTCTGAGCTTCTCTCTGGCTAAGAACCCCGACTACTACGATGCTGCCAAGGTCCAGCTGGACGGCCTGAACTATCAGGTTATCAAGGACAGCCAGCAGGCTTACATGAGCTATCAGAACGGCGATCTGGATATCGTCAAGCTGTCCGGCGATCAGGTTGAGCAGGTTGACGGCGATCCCGAGCTGATGATCACCGGCGCAGGCTACCTGTGGTATCTGACTCTGAACATGCACGACGTGCCCGCTCTGAACAACCAGAATATGCGTCTGGCTCTTTCTAATGCCGTGAACCGCATGTCCATCGTTGACGACGTGGTGAAGGACGGCTCCGTTGCCACCTACACCGCTGTTCCTCCCCAGTTCGCCGCCGGCCCCGACGGCTCCGACTTCTCCGCCGACCAGACCATGTTCAGCGATGTGTGCTCCGACGATGCCGCCAAGGCCGCTGCCTACTACGAGGCCGCCAAGGCCGAGCTGGGCGCCGATACCTTCGAGTTCGAGCTGCTGGTTGAGGACCAGACCGAGACCCAGAACGTGGCCGCCGTTATCAAGGATCAGGTTGAGAAGGCTCTGCCCGGCGTGACCCTGAACATCAAGGTCGAGCCCAAGAAGCAGCGTGTTGCCGACATTCAGGACGGCAACTACGAGGTCTGCCTGACCCGCTGGGGCCCCGACTACGCCGATCCCATGACCTACCTGAATATGTGGATCACCGGCTGTTCCAACAACTACGGTCTGTGGAGCGACGCTGACTACGATGCTATCATCGCCGACTGCACCACCGGCGCCTACATCACCGATGCCGAGGCCCGCTGGAACGCCATGTACGACGCTGAGAAGATCGTGATGGATCAGGCTGTCATCGTTCCCCTGTACACCAAGGCCGATGCCAACATGATCAAGACCGGTGTGGAAGGCATTGAGTTCCACCCCGTGGCTTTGAACCGTGTCTACAAGGACACCGTGAAGGGCTAATCACCGATGCAATGACGCAGCGGCTTTGCTTCCAAAGCCGCTGCGCTTTTTCCAATCGCCCATCCTTACCACTGAATTTGCAATTGACAATTGAAAATTGATAATTATGGCGGGCAGGGCCCGCAGCCAATGCGTCACGAACCCGGCCTGTCCCATAACATCCTTTGGGCCCCTCGACCATCGGACGCTCTGAAAGAATGTCTCCGTAGGGGCGGCCAATTTGTTGACTTGCTGGTTAAGTCCGGAATCCCACAATTGTCAACTGTCAATTGTCAATTCGATTTGCCCTTTGCAACCGGAAAGGAGAAACCAAACATGAAAAATTACATATTAAAACGTGTTTTGATTTCCGTCTTCACCCTGCTGGCCATCACGCTGGTGCTGTTTATCCTGTTACAGCTGATGCCCGGCTCCCCCTTCAACGATGAAAAGCTGTCCGACGACCAGCGGGCCGTGCTGTACGAAAAGTACGGCCTGGACAAGCCCATCATCGTGCAGTTCGGCAAATACGTTGCCAACCTGTGCCGTGGTGATTTCGGTGTCAGCTACACCATCAGCAAAAACACCCCCATCAGCCAGCTCATTAAAACCCGCCTGCCGGTGTCCATCAAGGTCGGCGGACAGGCAGTGGCCCTGGGCGCGCTGGTGGGATTGATTCTCGGTATCATCGCCGCGCTGAAGCACAACACCATCTGGGATAACCTGAGCACCCTGATCAGCGTCATCGGCGTGTCGGTGCCCAGCTATGTGTTCGCTCTGGCCTTAAGCTACACCTTCGGCTTTAAGTTAAAAATTTTCCCCATGCTCTACGCGGACAAGACGCCCTTTGCGTCCTCGGTGCTGCCCAGTATTGCCCTGTCCATGTTCACCATGGCCAGCATCGCCCGGTTCACCCGGACGGAGATGCTGGAAATCCTGGACAGCGACTTCATGCTGCTGGCGGAGAGCAAGGGCATCACCGGCTGGCGGCTTATCGTCCGCCACGCCCTGCGAAATGCCCTGATTCCTATTATCACCGTGCTGGCGCCCCTGATTGTGGACCTCATGACCGGCTCTCTGGTGGTGGAAAAGATCTTCTCCATTCCCGGTGTGGGAAGCCTGCTGGTTACGGCGATTCAGTCCAATGACTACAACGTGGTCATTGCCCTGAGTTTCATTTATTCAGCTATGTACATCGGCATCATGCTGGTGGTGGACATCCTCTACGGCATTATCGATCCCCGAATCCGGGTGGCAAAGGACGGTGGCAAAAAGAAATGATGTTTGGAAAGAAAAAGCCTGCCGCCGTGCCGCAGGTTACGGAGTATTCCTTCCAGGAGGATGACTTCCGGCTGAAAAACGACACCGCCGGTGTCAATATCGACTCTAATTTCGCTTCCCAGAGCTACTGGAAGGACGTCTACAAGCGGTTCGTCAGCAACAAGGGCGCGCTGGTGGCGCTGGTGCTCATCGTGATCATCACCTTCTTCGCCATCGTGGGCCCGGGCATGAACCAGTACGGCTACGCCGACCAGAATCTGTCGGAAAAGAACTTCGCCCCCCGTATCCCGGGCCTTGAAAAGATGGGCGTTTTTAACGGCAACGAGAAAATGACCACCTCCTCCGGCGTAAAAATTGTCAACGGCTACGAGAAGAAGGGCGCTGACGATGTGTACTACTGGTTCGGCTCCGACACCCTGGGCCGGGACATCTGGACGAGAGTCTGGCAGGGCACCCGCATCAGCCTTGGCATCGCGCTGGTGTCCGCCGTCATCAATATGACCCTGGGCATGTGCTACGGCCTTGTTTCCGGCTACTTTGGCGGCGCGGTGGACAGCGTCATGCAGCGCTTCGCGGAAATCAACAACGGCATCCCGAGACTGGTTATCTGTACATTGCTTCTGATGGTCCTCAAGCCCGGCTTCGGCACCATCGTGCTGACGCTGGTCATTACGGAGTGGATCGGCATGAGCCGTATCGCCCGGGCGGAAATGCTGAAATTAAAGGAGCAGGAATTTGTCCTCGCCAGCCGCACCCTGGGCGCTGGAAGCGGGCGCATCATTTTCAGCGCGGTGCTGCCCAACATTATCGGTCAGATCATCACCCAGCTGATGTTCAGCATCCCCACTGCCATTTTCACCGAGGCCTTCCTGAGCTTTGTGGGTCTGGGCATCCCCGTGCCCCAGTGCTCTCTGGGCAGCCTGATCAGCGATGCCTTCAACAGCTTTACCACCCATCCCTACCAGATTATCCCTCCCATCGCGGTGCTTGCCATCCTGATGCTCAGCTTCAATATGCTGGCTGACGGCCTGCGGGAAGCCTTCGATCCCAAAATGAAAGATATGTGAGGTGCGTACAATGGAGCGTGAAAAAGTTTTAACTGTGCGTGACCTGAGCATCACCTTTTCCACCACCGCCGGCCCCGTCCACGCCATCCGGGGCGTGAATCTGGACCTGTACCGGGGCGAAACCCTGGCCATCGTGGGTGAGTCCGGTTCCGGCAAGTCCGTCACCGTCAAGGCCGCCATGGGCATTCTCGCCAAAAACGGCACCGTGGACAGCGGCACTATCGAATACACCTATCACCACGACGACGGCACCCCCGAAACCGTGGACATCCTGAAAATGAAAAAGCAGGACATCCGAAAGCACATCAACGGCAAGCGGATCGCCATGATCTTCCAGGACCCCATGACCAGCCTGGACCCCACCATGCCCATCGGCAAACAGATCATGGAGGGCATGATCTGGCACTACAAGACCCCCAAGGCCGAGGCCTACAAAAAGGCCGTCTCCCTTCTGAAAGAGGTCGGCATCACCGACGCCGAGGAGCGGATGAAGAACTATCCCCACCAGCTCTCCGGCGGTATGCGGCAGCGGGTGGTCATCGCCATCGCCCTGGCCTGTGACCCGGAGCTATTAATCTGCGACGAGCCTACCACCGCCCTGGACGTGACCATTCAGGCGAAAATCCTGGAGCTGATCCAGAAAATTCAGAAGGAGCGGGACATTTCCGTTATCTACATCACCCACGATCTGGGGGTCGTGGCGAAAGTCGCGGATTTTGTCAACGTCATGTACGCCGGACGCATCGTGGAGACCGGCACCATCGACGAAATTTACTATGAGCCGGCCCACCCCTACACATGGGGTCTGCTCAGCGCCATGCCCGACCTGGACACCGACGAAGACCGGCTGTACACCATCCCCGGCTCTCCCCCCAACCTGCTGCATCCCGTCCCCGGCGACGCCTTCGCCCCCCGGAATGTGTACGCCCTGAACATCGATGACCGGGCGGAACCGCCCATGTTCAAGCTGTCCGATACCCACTACGCGGCAACCTGGCTCCTTGACCCCCGTGCCCCCAAGGTGGAGATGCCCACCGAGTTGAAGGCCAGAATCGAGCGAATGAAAAAGGAGGCAAAGTAATATGAGCGAAAAACAGCCTCTTTTGCAGGTCAAGGACCTGAAACAGTATTTTAAGGTCAATTCAGGCTACACCGTTCGGGCAGTGGACGGCGTGAGCTTTGACATCTACCCCGGAGAGACCTACGGTCTTGTGGGCGAATCCGGCTCCGGCAAGTCCACCATCGGCCGCAGCATTATCCGGCTTTACGAGCCTACCGCCGGTCAGATTCTGTTCGACGGCAAGGACATCAGCGGCAGACTGGACAAGAAGGCCACCCAGGCCCTGCGCACCCAGATGCAGATGATCTTTCAGGACCCCATGGCCTGTCTGAACCCCCGAAAAAAGGTGGGGGAAATCATCGGTGAGGGTCTGGATATTCACCATCTGTACAGCAGCCACGCTGAGCGGAAGGAAAAAATCGACCGGATTCTTGCCAAGGTCGGTCTGGCTCCCGAGCACGCCGACCGGTATCCCCATCAGTTCTCCGGCGGTCAGCGGCAGCGTGTGGGCATCGCCCGGGCGCTGATTATGGACCCCAAGCTGATTATCGCTGACGAGTGCATCTCCGCGCTGGACGTGTCCATTCAGGCCCAGGTGGTGAATCTCATGAAGGACATTCAGCAGGAAACCGGCACGGCCTACCTGTTCATCGCCCACGACCTGTCCATGGTCAAGTACATTTCCGACCGGATTGGCGTGCTGCATCTGGGCCATCTGCTGGAGACCGGCACCACCGAGGAGATTTTCTCCAACCCCGTGCACCCCTACACCAGAAGCCTTCTGTCCGCCATCCCCAGCCCCAACCCCAGAGTAGAAAAGACCCGGGTTGCCGAGAGCTACGATTACGCAAGCTCCGGCCTTGACTACCACGCGGGCACCCTGCACACCCTGGAGGGCACCCATCAGGTGCTGGGCACCGATGCGGATATCGCCCGCTGGCTTACGAAATGATATTGCACTGCAAAAGCCGATTTGACGGAACATCCGTCAAATCGGCTTTTTCCAGCATAACGTCTGTGGGCTCAATGTAATGGGAGGACGTATCAAAGCCTTCCCCTTTGGGGAAGGTGGCCGAGCGGCAGCGAGGTCGGAAGAGGTTTTTCCGCTTCGCCGACATGCAGTTGTATCTCTAAACCGGTTCTGCCCTCTTCCGCCCCCTTTGGGGGCACCTTCCCCAAAGGGGAAAGCATTTGTACCGCTTAATTCCAATTTATCTTCTTTCGCTTTTACGGCTGGGAACGAGGAAGTAGACACTCAGTCCGCCGATGATGGTCACGATGCCGATGAGCTGCCGGGCCGAAATCGACTCATGGAGGAACAGGTATGCCAAAATGCAGGTGCCGATGGGCTCTCCCAGAATGCTCATGGTCACAGCGGAAGAGGGAAGCTGCTTGAGCAGCAGATTGAATACGAATTGTCCGCCCACGGTGGCAATCAGGGCAATGCCCACAAAGGCCAGCCAGGTCTGGCTGGGATATCCCGCAAGCGGCTCCCCCCGAACCAGTGTGTACGCAAGCAGCACCGCCGCGCTGGCGAAGTAGGCCAGAACAGAGTAGGTCAGGGCGGACACCTCTTTGCGAATGGTCTGACCCAGAAAGTAGTAGCCGGAAATCACCCCCGCCGCCACAAAGGCCAGCACATCGCCCAGCAGACTCAGGCCGCTGATCTGAAAATCCCCGAAGCCGATGATCACGCTGCCCAGCAGCGCGATGCCGCAGCCCACCAGCGCGGCAGGCCGAAAAAGGGATTTCAGTATCACCCGTTCCAGCACGATGGAGAACAACGGCTGTAAGCACACAATCACCGTAGAGCTAGCGATGGAGGTATAGTTCAGGGATTCAAACCAGAGGAGGTAGTGCAGGGCCAGAAATGCCCCCGCCGCCACTATTCGTATCCATTGGCCCCGGCGCAGTGCCTTGACCTCCTGCCGGCAGGATTTGCTCAGCAGAAAAAAGGGCAGCAGCACCACCGCCGTGATGGCCAGACGGTAAAACGCCGTGACCCCGGAGGGCGCCCCGGCAAGGCGCACCCAGATGGCGGAGGTGGAGAGGGCAAACACGCCGCCGAAAAGAATCAGATAAGTCCTAATATTGTTCATCTGTCTGCTACACATCAAAGCGGTTGTACCTGCCGCAGCAGTCCAGGCAAAGCTTCTTTCCGCCCACAATACGAATCCAGTTGGCCCCGGTCTTCTCCCCGCAGCACTCGCAGTCGTAGCTGTCGAAGATTTTTGCCGGTGTGGGCAGGGGTAGCCGGGTGGGCATGGCCGTGAACAGTTCATGGCAGTCGTGGTCAAAGTAATACCGGGCGGACTCCTCCGGGGTCATGCCCGCGGGCTTTGGCTTCAGCAGCAGCCGCACAGACTGGCCGGTTTCCCGGTTATAGAAGGAAAAGGCCTGCTTGCCGGTCATGTGAAACAGCAGGTTTCCCTTGCCGACGCTGCACCCCAGCATCACCTGAATGGCGTCCACGCCGCAGGCGTCGTTCTCGCTGATACACACCACCTGCTCATTGTCGGAAAAACCGACGTTTAACAGCTCCATGGCGTACTGGGCCGCCCGGTAGCCGATGCGCAGGCCGCCGCAGCTGTGGCCGTGAAATTCCACACATTTTTCCCAATCGGTCATATCAATTTCTCTCCGTTTCTGTAACGCACTCGCTCTTAATCCGGCCAACTAAATATTGCAAGGCGTCCACCACATGGGGCCGGATGTCGCCGCCCACCAGCACATACATAATGTCATCGCCCAAGGTCAATTCGCCCTCATTGAGCCAGACCTTGATATAGTAGATGCCCTCCATTTTGTAGGTATCCGCGATGACACCGTCCACCTTTTCCCGGTCATAGGCAAAGTACATACCGGTGACCGGCTTCGTATCCTCAGCGCCCAGGCGCACCTTGGCCCTGGCGCTTTGCCGAACCACACCGTTGTGGGTCAGATACATACCGATCTTCGGGGCGGATTCGTGCCGCTTCGCCTCTGCCAGCCACGCGTCCATGGATGGGGGTGTTAACTTTCGCATACTGCTGCCTCCGCTTTTTCAGAATTGCGTCCATTATAACACAGTTTTTCAAAAAGGGAAGAGGAAATGCCCCTTGCGGATTTTGTCGGAAATGGTATAATGTTTACATAATTGTGAACAGGAGTCTGCCCAGTGAAATCTATCAGGAACGCCGCCCGGATAACCTTATCTCTCACGCTGGTGACCGCCATGCTTTGCGCCTGCGCGGGGCAGAGCGTGGAAACACAGCCCACTGTCCCCGAAACCACTGCTTTCGTGGAAACCCTTCCGCCGGAAACCCGGGAACCTACCGTAGCCGAGACAGAGCCGGAACCCGTCACCTACGACACGGTGCCCCTGTTTTTTCAAACCGATTACCCCTACATCAAATACGGCAGCGGAACCATCGCCACCGATGGATGCAGCATGACCTGCCTTTCCATGATTGCCACCTACATGACGGACCGGGAATGCACCCCGGAGCAGCTGGTCTACCACTTCGGCGGGCATGGGAAAACCAATGTGGAACGGCTGGAATACGCCATTGAGCAATTGGGTCTGCCCTGTGAGAAGAATTTTGACTGGCGGGAGACCCAGAAGGGGCTGCAGGAGGGCAAGGTCGCCATCGTCATGGAGAACGCCCGCTCCCCCTTCACCTCCGGCCAGCACTTCATTGTTCTGTCCGGCCTCACCGACGACGGTCTCGTCATCATCAAGGACCCCTTCGAGCCAAACTATTCCAGCGAGCTGCTCATGGACGGTTTTCTGAACGGCTTCCACGAATACACCATCACCAGCGGCTACAGCGGCGGCTGGGTCTTTGACAAGTCCGCCATCGGCGAGGATTTCGTGCCCTTTGACGCCAGCAAGCCGGAACAGCCCGAGACCCGCTATGTGGGCTATGATCTGCCGGAGGAGGACATCTACACCCTGGCCTGCCTTGCCTGGCTGCAGGCAAGAGATCAGAGTGAAGAGGTGCAGCAGGCTGTGTTGGAGGTCATCCTCAACCGTCTGGTATCCGATGAATATCCCAACACCGTGGACAAGGTGCTCTGGTGGTCGGAGACCTTCGGCAATGTGCGCCGGCTGCAAAGCGCCGAGCCGGAACTAGCGCAGTACCGCGCTGTCAATGCCGCCATGTACGGTCCCTATATTCTGCCCAGGGACGTGCTCTACTACGCTCCCTGGCAAATCGGCGGTGATGTCTGGGGCCAGGTGGACGGCTACTGGTTCTCCTACGACGTGCCGTAGCGGCAAAAAAGCTATTGAACCCTCAGGGCAAATGTGCTATGATGTTTCTGCACAAGAAAGCCTGCTTTCCCGGCGGAGATTTTCCACAATATGACAGGAAGCGGCAAATGCGAGGAGGTTTCCTTATGAAGCGTATCATCACCATCGGCAGAGAATTCGGCGCGGGCGGCGGTGCTTTGGGCCGTCGTCTGGCTGAAGAACTGGGCATCGCTTACTATGACCGGGACATCATTCTGCGCACCGCCAAGGCCAGTGCCCACCTGACCCCAGAGCAGGTTCGCCAGTGGGACGAGAAGGTTCCCATGGAGTTCGGCTTTACCCAGAGTCTGTTCAATTTCTACAGCCGCCCCCTGAGCGAGGAGCTGTGGGACGCCCAGGTGAAGGCCATCCGGGAGCTTGCCAACAAGGAGAGCTGCGTCATCGTAGGCCGGAACGCCGATTACATCCTGAAAGAATACGACCACTGCCTGCGGGTCTTCGTCCACGCCGACCGGAGCTGGCGGCTGCTGCGGATGCGCACGGAAATGCCTGACACCCCCCTTTCTGTGCTGGAATCCGACATGGATACCGCCGACCGGGCACGACGAGCCTACTGTGAGAAGATGACCGGCCGGACCTACGGCGACTGCCGGAACTATGACCTGACCCTGTGCACCAGCTCGCTGGGGATGGAAAAGGCGTACCAACTGCTTAAGGAAGCGGCGGAAATTGTTTAGGATTTTGTTGAATCCGTCAAATATGTACAAATGTCCTTCCCTCATGTTGACTTTTGCCCGATAAAGTGATAGAATTCTGTATAAGATGTATGGAAGTAAAGGCGATGCGGTGAATAGCCGCCGCCTTTTTCCCATTCATTCCCCGCCTTTTCCCGGCGGGAATCTTCTTTCAGAGATTATATTGAGGAAAGGATGTATTTTTATGAAAAAGTTATTCGCACTGTGTCTGGCTGTCGTGATGGTGCTGTCTCTGGCTGCCTGCGGCTCCAAGAGCGCCCCTGCCGCTGACGGCAAGAAGTGGATCATCGCTTCCGACACCGTCTTCAAGCCCTTCGAGTACACCGATGCCTCCGGCAACTTCGTGGGCATCGACGTGGACATTCTCGCCGCCGTTGCCGCTGACCAGGGCTTCGACTACGAGCTGCAGAGCCTGGGCTGGGATGCCGCCATCGCCGCCTGCCAGGCCGGTCAGGCTGACGGCATGATCGCCGGCGCTTCCATCACCGAGGAGCGGAAGGCTTCCGGCTGGATCTTCTCCGACGGCTACTACAACGCTACCCAGAGCATGACCGTTGCCGCTGACTCCGCCATCGCCGGCTTCGATGATCTGTCCGGCAAGGATGTGGCTGTCAAGACCGGCACCCAGGGCGCTGCCTACGCCGAGAGCCTGAAGGACCAGTACGGCTTCAACATTGTCTACTTCGAGGATTCCCCCACCATGTATCAGGCTGTTCTCGGCGGTCAGTGTGTTGCCTGCTTCGAGGACACCCCCATCATGCAGGCCTCCATTAAGGA